>JBAXHR010000063.1:0-6406 GCA_037138835.1 Candidatus Moraniibacteriota bacterium
ATTGTTAACAGTTTATTAACTTAATTTAAGTTTATTTTTTAAAAGGAGGAGGGATAAAAATAAAACACCAATTAAAATTTCCAAATCAGCAAGATTAAAAAGGGGAAATGGGATAAATTTAAGGGAGAAATAATCAAAAACGCAGTTATAAAAAAAACGATCAAGGATATTTGAAAAAACACCAGTGAAAATTAAAACAAAGGAAATAAGAAAAGTGAGATTATGTTGATTTTGAAGGTAGAGATAAGTAAAGATACCAAAAAAACAAAAAAGAAAAAAATACCAAAAAAACCAAGAGAAGATAGAAAGGCTTATATTAAAGGAAATTCCAGGATTACAAAAAAAAATCAATCCCTTCGAAATAATTACTTGTGTGATGAGGTGATTTATGAAAATAAGAGAGCAAAGTATAGGGATAGTTTTTAAATGGAATGCTTGCTTGATTTTCTTAGCAATGAGTGCATGTTTTTGCTGCTGGATAAGCCAGGAGTCTTTCTTGGGAAATTTGGGTTCCACATTTTTCACATATTCCATAAACACCTTTCTTTATAAGTAGTAATGATTCATTAATTTCCTTGAGTTGTTTTTCAAGGGAAGAATTAAGGGCTACACTGTCAGTGTATTGCTCAATTTCAGAAGCATTTTCATCTTCACCCGAACCCATCTCACTAAAAGCAACCACCTTATTGCCATCAAAGGATGGTTGTAGAATGAGTGCCAACTCATTTTCAAGTTGTTTTTGTTCTTCAAGGAGTTTATTTTCAAGTTCTTTTAATATTTCTAAGGATAAGGACATATAATTAGTGATGAAGTTAGGGTTTAATTGATTGATATTTTAAATTGTAGCAAAAAAAAGCGAAGCTGTCTATTTAATAAGAGTTGATCAAAGGAAAATATTTTTCAAATGCTTGATTTTAAAGATTTTTGTATTTTCATTGTAAAGGACAGTGACTGCATCGAAACGATAAGTCTGATTCCAAAGGTTATTGGTTTGAAGATAATAACTTACAATTTTTTTTAATTTATATAATTTTTGACTAGTTATGTTTTCTTCTGGAAGAATGACTTGATTGAAGTTATTTTTACGCGTTTTTACCTCCACAAAAACAAGCTCCTCATTATTTTTAGTGATGAGATCAATTTCTCCTAATCTGCGACCAGCTGGATTGGTAAAATTAGTGCAAAGAATTTTATAGCCAAGTCGTTTTAAATAAATGGCTGCGGCTTTTTCACCAAGTTGGCCCAAGGAAAGAGTTGGTTTTTTAAAGATATTTAGCATAGTTTTATTTAAAAAGATATCTTTATTATAGAATGACTTTGGGATAAAAACAAAAAAACACCCAATAGGTGTATTCTTTTAAAATTAAAAAACAAGAGTTTAAAGCCGAATTTCGAAGTAGTCATAAAGGTATGGAAACCCGGCGCTGTAAGGCGCCCGATAATTTATATATGGCGTACAGCGCCGAGTGTTATGTATGTATCAACATGTAAATTTGAAACTTTTGGTCCGGGTGAGAACTTTAGTTTTCGGATCACATGTATTTTGTATACATACTTACGCTTTTGCGCTTTTTTGTTGTATATTATTCTGAGCTTTTATTTTTAATATACCGTGTGGTACCTATCCTCTGGCGCAGAGCCTTTGATGGGTTTGAAAGAACTATTTTGATAACTTTTTATTTTTTATTTTTATTTTAAAAAGTTTTGTATTGGGAGCCTACTTAGATAAGCCGATTTTTGTTTCAGCGTGTCTAAGTAGGTCCCAATTTTTTGTTTTTGTTTTGTTTCTCCTCTCAGAATAGGAGCGCTCTGATTATATTATAATCAGAAGCTTTGGACAGTACCCACGTTCCAATCACAAATAGGGGGAAATTGTGATTGGAACGTGGGTACCGAGTTGGAAGATTGTCAAAGTTCACTTGATAAATCAATTATAGCAGAAAAAAAGAGACTAGTCAAAGCTGGTGGGATAAAAATGGCGTTAATAAAGAAAGAATGGCTTATTGTTGTCTTGTTTTTATTGCTTATGAATTTTTAAATTAGAAAATGTTTTTTGAATAAGTAAATTATTTTTCAAAAACAGTTAATTTTTATTTTTTTATTCACAACTTATCCACGGTTATTGAAGATTGTTCGTTGATGGTGTGGGTGGAATTTCCGAGGGGGTTGTTTTTAAATAAGCTTGTTTTAAGGTTTCTTTGCTTGTTGCGAGAATTAGGGAATTTTCAGTGACAAGATAATCAAGGGAAAGAGTGTTTTCTTTGTTGAGTGGCAGATATCTTGGAGTGAATTTATTGTTGAATAAGGTGGCGCTGTTTTTGAATGATTCTAAGTTACTTTCTGGTAGTAAGTCGAGAAAAAGGAAGGACAGGTTTGAAGTTAAGTTTTTTTCTTCTTGTAGCATCGCCTTGGATAGTTCTTGGGTATTTTTATTTGAGTTTATTTTAAGGGCTAGTCGAATTTCATTATTATTATCCTTGAAAAAGAATATTGAAAAAACTGAAGTCAATTTTTCAAGAGTGTTTGGCGAGAGAGGTAAATTGGCTGACTTGGCGAAAACCTCAAAAGAAATATGGTTATTACTATTATCAACAGGAATAAATTCATAAAGTTGGCTTCTGCTCTCGTTAGCAGTGAGTTCGGTGTTGATTTTTTGTAAGGCATTTTTAATTTCAATTGCTGAATTCTCAGTAGGATTAAAAACAAAAAGATTTGGTTTTTCGGTGGAATATTGCTCGTTGATTGGTTTGGGTTGTTGTGGTTGATTTTCTACTGGAAGGGTATTTTCCTCTACGGCAATTGGAGTAATTGGTTCAATTGGTTGGTTGTTTTTTTGAAAATAAAAATAACCAAAACCCAAAACCGCAAGAAGAATAAAAACAATACTTGAAAAGATAAGCTTATAAATAAGGTTTCCGCTTGCTTCTTTTTTGGTTTGCTTGATGGTTACAGGCTGTTCTGTTTCAAGCTTTAATGATTGCTTGTCTTCAGCGAATGTGTTTTCAAAGGGTGATTTTGAGATGGGAGTTGATGGTTTTTCCTGGGGTTGTTTTGTTTGTAGCGTTTGAGTTGCGGGCGTCATTTGTTTGTTTTTAAGGTTTGCGAGATCCTCTTGCATAGTATGCATAGAAAAATCAGTTACTATATTTGGTGTTATTGTTTTTTTTTCTTCGTTTTGATTAGGTTGCATGTTCATAATTGTTGTTTTAAATGAAAATAAAAGCACATTTCTGTGCTTTTATTTTAACATACATTGCGGGTATCTACAAAAACTAGTTTTCGGGATTTGCAGAAAGACCTTTAGCAGAAAGATTAATGCGACCTTGGTCGTCAATTTGTTTGACTTTGACTGGCACAATGTCGCCAACCTTTACCACATCTTCAACTCGGTCAACGCGTTTGTCAGAAAATTCTGAAATATGAATCAAGCCTTCTTGACCAGGGAGAATTTCCGCAAAAGCTCCAAAAGTCATCAGGCGGGTTACTTTCGCATTAAAGGTTTCGCCTACCTTAACTTCATGTGTCAAATTGTCAATCCATTGTTGTGCTTTCAAGGCGGAAGACTCATCAACTGAGGTGATGAAGATTGAGCCATCATCTTCAATGTCAATTTGAACGCCAGTTTCATCAATAATTTCATTGATAATTTTGCCACCAGTGCCAATCACATTGCGAATTTTGGCTGGGTTGATATGCATCGTGATAATTCGCGGGGCATATTGGGACATATTAGCGCGATGAGTTGGCAAAGTTGCCAGCATTTTTTCCAAAATTTCTTGGCGATTGCCTTTGGATTGGAGCAAAACTGCTTCCAACATGTCAATTGTGATGCCATCAACTTTCACATCCATTTGAAGAGCGGTAACACCATTTTCAGTGCCAGCAGCCTTGAAATCCATGTCTCCATAATGATCTTCCAAACCTTGAATGTCAGTCAAAACTTCAAATTTTCCATCTTTACCAACAATAATTCCCATAGCGATGCCACTAACTGGTCGTTTGATTGGCACGCCAGCATCCATCAAAGAAAGGGTTGAGCCACAAGTGGAGGCCATTGAGGATGAACCATTGGATTCTAAAATTTCAGAAACCAAAAGCATAGTGTAGGGAAATTCTTCTTTGGAAGGAATCACTGGAAGCAAAGCTCTTTCTGCCAAAGCTCCGTGCCCAATTTCTCGGCGTCCTGGCCCGCGCATTGGGCGAACTTCACCCACGGAAAATGGAGGAAAATTGTAGTGATGAATGTATCTTTTCTTGATATCAACTTCCATTGTATCAATAAATTGTTCATCTCCAGGCGAGCCAAGTGTGGTCACCGTCAAGGCTTGAGTTTCGCCACGCGTGAAAACTGCGCTACCATGTGTTCTTGGTAAGAGTCCTACCAAACAAGAAATATGTCTAACTTCATTCAATTTGCGTCCATCTGGGCGTTGACCTTTTTCGAGGATATTTTGATGGACGATTTCATCTGAAGCTTCTTCAAAAACTTGCTCAGCAATTTCTTTGAGTTTTTCAATATTTTCAGTGTAGTTTGTTTGAATAAAGGTGTTGATTTTTTCTTTGACCACCTTCATTTTTTCTTCAATCACTTGTTTGTCTTTGTGATAAAGAATTTCTCCCAGGTTTTCTTGCAGATAAAGTTGTTTGATTTGAGCTTCAAACTCAGGTTCTCCTTGTAGCAGGGTTGGAATGGCTTTAGCTTGGCCAACCTCTGCGACAATTTCTGCAAGTAAAGTGGTGATTTTTTTGATTGCTTCATGACCAAAAGCAAAAGCGGCTACCACGACTTGTTCTGGAACTTCTTTCATTCCAGCTTCAATCATATTGATTTTTTCACTTGTGCCGGCGATAATCAAATCAATTTCGCTTTCGGCAATTTCAGTGGCCACAGGATTCAAAATAAATTCTCCATTAAGGCGTCCGACGCGCACCCCTGCAATTGGTCCAGCCCAAGGAATATTGGAAATGGAAAGGGCGGTTGAGGCGGCAATCATAGAAACAATTGCTGGATCGTTTTCACTATCAATTGAAAGCACAGTGACCACCACTTGCACATCATTGCGCATGCGAGCATTGAAAAGCGGACGGATGGTGCGATCAATAACGCGACCATTAAGCACAGCGTCATCGGAAGGGCGTCCTTCTCTTTTAATAAAGCGAGAGCCTTTAATTTTGCCAGCAGCGTAATAGCGTTCTTCGTAGTCAACCATCAAGGGAAAATAACCTCCAATACGGGAAGCTCCTTTGCTCATAGTGGCAGTTGCCAAAACCACCGTGTCGCCATAGCGCACCGTCACTGCCCCATTGGCTTGTTTGGCCAGAAGACCAGTTTCAATTTCCAGCACGCGTCCCCCAATTTGGAGTGACCATTTTTTTTGTGCCATAAACACTTTTTTGTCTCAAGTTAGCCACACTCAGCTAAAGTCGAAATTCAAAACTCAAAGATTAATGCAAAGATTTGGAAAGTCCAATCTAATACCGCCATCTTAATTTTGAGATTTGTGTTTCGTTTTCAGGCAAGGCACCAACTGAAACAGTTAAATTAGATTAAAACCTCAACTAACAAAACAATAGCCCAGAGAAAGGCTTTTGTCAATTTTAAAAGCGTATCTTTGCAGATACGCTTTTAAAATGAAAAACGGAAAGGATTAGTCTATAATCACCTTGGCGTTTAAGTTTTGTCTGCCAAAAGCAAACGCTTCACCTTTGGTTTCCATATAAATATCAATATGATTTCCCTTGATCGCACCCCCACGATCTTCACAAACGAAAATTCCTTGTCCTTCGATTTCGAGTTTAACGCCAAAAGGAAGCTCCGGTGGACACGCAATGGTTCTTTTTGGCTCAACTTTGAGTCCAGAAGCGGTGATTCCCTCATCATTTCCACATTCATCGGCCGAAGCTGTATAAGCGGAAGCGTTGACTAAGAATGTTTCTGTTGGCAATTTTGCCCACTTGTCAGCTTGTTTTTCTTTCCATTTGCCTAGGATTTTTTCCTGCTCAATTTCTTGAGCAGTTTTTTTTGGTATTTCGTGATTATTTTTTTTGATAGTGTCAGTTGTTTTTCCTAAAGCCAAGACTGGTTTTAGGGAAAAAAGTTCTGCAATTGGGTCAATATTTGTGTTGGTTTTTGTCTCAGTGTTTGTTGTTTCGCTTGCAAAGGTTGCTTTTGGTAGCAGGACTGCCACTGAAAGCACCAGCAAGATTACAGCAATCCTGATGATACTCATTTAAAAATTTTTACTTGTTAACTGAGTCATTGTTTTGCACTTTTCCAACAACTAACTAGGTTGACAGTCTTCAAATTGTCGACTGTTTAGTTTAGCACAACATTGGGAGCTTGTCAAACCAACGCGTCAAATCATCTAAAATGACACCAAGAGCCTTCTGGATACATCATCTAAAA
>JBAXHR010000064.1:0-6295 GCA_037138835.1 Candidatus Moraniibacteriota bacterium
ACGAATTTCCCCGTGCTGGTGGCGTTCAGTAACAATGTCGGCGGGAGTGGATTCTTCGATGGCAGCCGCAATTTTGAAAGAGCAGGGCTATGAAGTCGTGGGCGTTTTTTTGCATTTTTGGAAAGAACCTGGGCAAGATGAACTGCGAGAAAACAAATGTTGCTCTTTGGAATCGCAAGAAGATGCGCGCAAAGTGGCGCAGATTTTGGACATTCCCCTTTACACCGTCAACGCGGCCAAAGAATTCAAGAAAGAAGTGGTGGATTATTTTTTGCAGGAAATCAAAGCGGGGCGGACACCGAATCCCTGTGTGGTTTGCAACGAAAAAATCAAATTCAATTTTTTGTTTCGCAAAATGTTGGAAATGGACGCCGATTTTGTGGCCACGGGTCATTATGCGCAAATCAAAAAGAAAGGCGGAAAATATCATCTTTACACTTCCACGGATGAAGAAAAAGACCAAACTTATTTTTTGTATAATTTAAACCAGAAACAACTGGCACGAATCTTGTTTCCTGTGGGCGATTTTCAAAAGCCACAAATTCGCAAAAAAGCTGAGAAGCTCAAACTGCCAGTTTTTGACAAAGAGGAATCTCAGGGGCTGTGTTTTACGCCAGAAAAAACCCCGACCAAATTCATCAAGCGTCATTTGAAATTGTCCGCAGGTGACATTGTGACGACTGGCGGGCAGAAAATTGGCACGCACGAAGGTTTGGAGCTTTATACGATTGGACAACGCAAAGGAATCAATATTGGTGGCAGTGGGCCATATTTTGTGGTGGCGAGGGATTTTGTCAAAAATCAATTGATTGTGACCAACGATGAGGCGGATGAACAAGTTTTCAAAAAAACGGTGCTGGTAGAAATCAAAAATTGGATTGCGGATGAGCCAAAATTGCCACTGGAAGTGAATGTGAAAATCCGCTATCGGCAAAAGTTGATGCGTGGTATAATAAAAGAAAGCATTCAAACAGTTAAACATCCAAACATGCAAACATTGGATAATGAGAGTTTGTGTGAGTTGGAATTTTTGGAAAAGCAGAAGGCGGTGACACCGGGGCAGTCGGCAGTGTTTTATGCGGATGACAATGAAGTGCTTGGCGGGGGAATAATCGTATGAAAATTTTTAATTTTTAATTTCCAATTTCCAATGATTGAGTCGCTTTGCGACAATTAATATTATGCGAGACATGGATCCGGAAATTTTGAGAAAGCGAAAAAAGTTGCAAGTGGAGCTTGTTTTGAAGGATTCTGATGCAAAGAAGGCTGAGCGGGAGAAAATTTTGCTGGAGGTGGAGATTCGGGGCTTGAAAAACAAGCAACAACAATTGACGGTTGAAATGGCGACCAAGGAAGTTAAATTGAAAAAAACTCAGCAAGATTTGTTGGCAATTCAAAATGAACTGGTCAAAATGAAACATCAATTGAATTCATTGCATTAAAATAGGAAAGTATTCGGGGGATAATTTTTTCAGAGCAATAATCATATGGCGAGAAGCATTATCAACTTAATCGAGGCGGTGGTGAAGAATCACAAAATCCAACTGACCAAAGACGGTTGGCAACGCGTTGCGCAACTTGAAAAGGAGCTCAAGAGTCGCAAGTTGAAACCCACTGGGGCAATTGAAAAGCTCAAACTTGAGGAAAATTTGCGTGCCAAACTCAGTGTGGCTGACTGGAAAAATATCAAAGAACAAATTGAGGATATCGTTGATTAAAATTAATTTTTTAAGAAATAAAAAATATGAGTATCAATATAAAATTAGAAAAAATGGTGGAGGAAATTTTAGAGGGCAAAAAAACTCGTGATAATAAGGATGTTGAGCTTAAAGAATCTGAGGGAAAAACAATTAGACAAATGGATCGAAATATTCATGGCGGGAAAATCAAGACTACAGAGGAAGTGCTTGATGTTTTAGAGAAAATGGAAACAGTCAGAAATTATTTGGATAGAAACGACTTAAGGGATTTGGAAGAGAAAATAAAAAAAGTGCTCAAAGCCTAAATGAACGCATGTCATCTTGAGCTTAGCGGAGCGGAGTCGAAACTTGCCTACCTGCTTATTAGCAGACAGGCCGGCAGGCAGGGATCCGAGCTCGGATTTCTCGATTACGCTATTTGCTCCTATGGTCGCAATAGCTTCACTCGAAATGACATGAAAGTCTGCTAACAATGTAACAATTTAGCAATGTAACAATTTAGCAATGTAACAATATAACAATTTGAGTTATGAACGGTCAGGAAATTAGAAAAAAATATTTGGAATTTTTTGAGAGCAAAGGACACACCGTTGTTCCTTCAGCTTTGTTGGTGCCGGAAAATGATCCAACGACTTTGTTCACCGGCTCAGGCATGCAACCGATGGTGGTTTATTTGCTGGGTGAAAAACATCCTGCGGGCACGAGAATTGCGGATTCGCAAAAATGTTTTCGCACCCAAGACATTGAAGAAGTGGGAGACAATCGACATTTCACAATGTTTGAAATGTTGGGCAATTGGTCGCTGGGAGATTATTTCAAAAAAGAGCAAATTGCTTGGATGTTTGAATTTTTGACCAAAGAGATTGGGCTTGATCCCCAGAAACTTTTCGTCACCGTTTTTCGTGGCAATGAAAAATTGGGGTTGCCTCGTGATGAAGAGGCGGTGGCGTTTTGGAAGCAAGAATTTGCCAAGATTGGGTTGCAGGCTCAGGCGGTGGATTTTTCGGAAAGAGATGGCATGGGAAGTGGACGCATTTTTTATTATGACGAAAAAAAGAATTGGTGGTCGCGCGCAGGCGTGCCTGCTAATATGCCGGTCGGCGAACCAGGAGGGCCCGACAGCGAAATGTTTTGGGATTTTGGAGTTGAGCTTGGTTTGCATGAAAATTCCCAGTTCAAAAATGAGCCTTGCCATGTCAATTGCGATTGTGGGCGTTTTTTGGAAATTGGCAACAATGTTTTCATGCAGTATGTGAAAACTGCTGATGGTTTCGAGCAACTGCAAAACAAGAATATTGATTTTGGGGGTGGCTTAGAAAGATTGACTGCGGCAATAAATAATACCCCAGACAATTTTTTGACTGATTTATTTGCGCCGATTATTGCAAAAATCGAGGAAATTTCTGGCAAACAATATGGCGAAAGTGAAGAAGTGAAAAAATCTTTTCGGGTGATTGCTGATCATTTGAAGGGGGCCACTTTTCTGCTTGCTGACAGTGTGCTTCCGAGTAACACAGAACGAGGATATTTCTTGCGGCGTTTGATCAGGCGCGCGGTGCGTTATGGAAAATTGTTGGGCATCGAGAAAGATTTTGCAGTGAGCGTGGCGGAAATTGTGATTCAAAATTACAGCGAACCTTATCCAGAACTTGCCAAGCAACGCGCACTTATTTTTGCGGAGTTGAAAAAAGAGGAAGAGAAATTTCGCAAGACTCTGGAGCAGGGTTTGCGAGAATTTGACAAGTTGCAAAATAAAGTAGCCAGCCAAAAAGAGGGTGAGCTTAATTATTCGACAGTTGATGGGAAAATGGCGTTTGATCTTTATCAAAGTTATGGTTTTCCAATCGAAATGTTTTTCGAGGAATTGGAAAAAAGAAATATATTTAAACTGGAAAAAGAAAAAATGGAAGGGGAAGTTGAAAGGGTAAAAAGGGAATTTAATGAGGAGTTGGGGCAACATAAAAATCTTTCGCGCACTGCTTCGGCTGGGATGTTTAAGGGCGGTCTGCAAGACGGCGGAGCTGAAACTGCCAAGCTTCACACAGCTACTCATTTATTACTGGCTTCTTTGCGACAAGTTTTGGGAGAGCAGGTTTTTCAAAAAGGTTCGAATATTACAGCGGAGCGCTTGCGATTGGATTTTTCGCATAGTGAAAAAATGACAGCCGAGCAGATTTTGCTTGTTGAGCAGTTGGTCAACGCTGCCATTGAGGCCAATTTGGAAGTTGTGAGAGAGGAAATGAGCCTCCAGCAAGCCAAGGAGAGCGGGGCAATGGGGGTGTTCGAAGCAAAATATGGTGAAAATGTCAGCGTATATTCAATTGTAGAGGGCGGAAGGGTTGCTAGTAGGGAAATTTGCGGAGGGCCTCATGCGGAGCGTACGGGGGCATTGGGACGCTTCAGGATTCAAAAGGAGGAGGCTTCTTCGGCTGGAGTCAGGAGAATTAAGGCAATTTTGCAGTAGATTTTTGGGTTGTTTTTTGGTATAATTTTAGGGCTTACAGGCTTGCACTCAAATTCCTGGAGTGTAGTTTCCTTGGTAACTTAATTAGCTGTAGATTGCTCAATGGAGGCTCGACCTCCATTATGGAGGTCGAGCCTCCATTGAGCTAGTATATATGAAAAAAATATTTTTAACTTTGTTTTTGATTTTGGGATCGCTCGCTTTTTCGGGTTGTAGTTTTCCTGGCACAAGTACGACAGTCAATAGCCCTATGTCAAATGCGACTGTAATTAAAACCGTGGATAGTGGAAATTCTTGGCAGCCGAAAATTAAGGTTGATGACAAAAAAAATATCAGCAGTGTGGATGTGCTTTCGATGGCGATTGATCCTGCTGATGCTAATATCATCTATCTCGGCACGATGGCCAATGGTCTTTTTGTTTCCAAGGATGGAGCGGAAACTTGGACGCAAGTTGCGTTTGCTGACAAGGCTTATGGTTTGGTTTTTGATCCAGCTGATCATAATGTGATGTATGCTAGTGGCGTTTTCAAAAATCGTGGGAAAATTTACAAGCGTTTACTGGAGAGTGAAGAGTGGAAAGAGGTTTATACTGAACCTGCAGATGGCACGGTGATTTCTTCCCTTGCAATCAACAAAGTCAATTCGCAAGTTCTTTTTGCGGGGACGAGTGAAGGAGTGATCATCAAAACTGTTGACGGCGGCGCAACTTGGAAGAATATCAAAAAGGCGGATGGGCCCGTGACGAGCATTGTTTTTGATAGCGCCAATGATTGGCATTTGTTTTTTGGAATTTTTCAACTTGGGGTGTTGGAGACCAAAGATGGTGGGAAAAATATTGAAGACATCACGAAAAATATCAATACGGTTAGCAGTGTTTCAAGCGTGAATAGTGTTGTGAGCGACCCAAGTGCTGGTGGGGTGATTTATGTGGGAACTGACAATGGGTTGTTCAAAAAAACTGGTAGTGGTGATAGTTGGAAAAATTTGAATATCATTGAAAGCTCAAGGGTTTTTCCAATTCGCACAGTGGCGATTAATCCGAAAAATTCCAATGAGCTGATGTATGTTTCAGCGCAAGTGGTTTATAAGTCAACAGATGGTGGCGCGCACTGGACGACTTTTCAGGTTGGCGCTAGCAAGGAGATAAGTGTTTTGAAATATGATGAAAGTGATTCGAATAGGATTTACGGGGGTTTGAGGAAATATTAAGTTATTTTGTTTTTGATATTTTTTTACGAGCTCGTTTACTTTTTCTGGCGCGCTCTTTGGTCAGGAACTATAACCAAATCGCTAAGAATTCGCTGTCGCTCATAATTGTCTAAAAAGCAAACGAGCTCGTAAAAATTAATATTTTAAAATCAATTTTATGTACAACGAAATTATCAATCAAAAAAGTGGGGAATTTGAAAAGGCAATTGAACATTTCAAAGGTGAAGCAGGAAAAATAAGGACTGGTCGGGCAACGCCTGCTTTGGTGGAAGGTGTGATGGTGAATTATTATGGCACCAAAACTCCGCTCAAACAAATTGCCAGCATTTCCGCACCAGAGCCACGCAGTTTGGTGATTCAACCGTGGGATCGAGGGGCAATTGCTGCGATTGAAGGCGCCATTAGAGAATCTGATTTGAACTTAAACCCCAGCAATGATGGGATTTTGGTGCGACTAAACATTCCAATGTTGACCGAAGAGCGACGCAAGGAAATGGTGAAAATGCTCAATCAAAAAGCGGAAGAAACTCGAGTTTCCTTGCGTGGGGCGCGTGAAGACGCTTGGAAAGAAATTCAAAAAGTCGAAGCCGAAGGCAAAATGAGTGAAGATGATAAATTCAAGGGCAAAGAAAAATTGCAAGAAATTATTGATGATCACAACAAGAAAGTTGAGGAAATCCGGGTGGTTAAAGAAAAAGAGATTATGACAGTATAACCGCTTTGCGAATTTGAAATTTAAAATTTTAAATTTGAATTGAAATAAAAATGAATTATTTTTAAATTGTAGCATTGGTTAATTGATTAAAAACTTAAAATTTAAAATTAAAATCCGAAATTTAACGGATGGAATTTTATTATTATTTCAAGATATGATAACTATCTTAGTATTTATTATAATTCTCGGGATTTTGGTTTTGGTGC
>JBAXHR010000065.1:0-6240 GCA_037138835.1 Candidatus Moraniibacteriota bacterium
CATCAAGGGAAATATCTATCCCAACAGCAGTACCTTGAAAAAATGGAAGTTTTTCTTCAAAAGAATACTTGTCTGAGAAGGGATCAGCAAAAAGCTTGCCAGAGCCACTCTTCAGTAATTTATACAAAGCATTTCCAGAATAAATCATAAAAAAATCATGATTAACAGTAGCAATAGCTTTGATAAAAAATAAACCAGCGCCTGCATTGTATTCTGTTCCGCCTTCTCTCTTGGTAGTACCTGTTATACCTGGGATCAGGGCTAGTCTTACAGCTTCAATATCTGTTAAGGCTAAGTGCGATTGGTTAATTGTTTTTTTAATGCCCACCCCTGTATCCACAATGCCAATACTAATTCGATTGCTTTTCTGGTAATATTGGGCTGAGATAATGGCACCATTTTTAGAGCCAGCATGTTCAATAACATTTCGCACTAATTCACTTATGACATAACGAATAGGGTCAACTTGCGCAGGCTGAAGATGCAAAAGAGGAATCATATCATTAATAAAACTGGTCAATTCATTGGAGTTTTTGATTTGGGTGAGAGGGATAAATCTACCAGCAGATTCATGTTCTGTAATGGTTAGTCCAGATTTTATGCCTAAAATTCTGAAAAGACCCATTCTTTCCAAATAATGAGCAGACTTTGCTTTCATTGTGACGCAATCAATTTCGCCTGATTCCACCAATAAGCCAAGGGATGCTATCAAAGACAAAACAACGGGATGAATAGTTATCCAATTCTCATTAGCTGTGATTTGCAATCTTGTTGGATCAGAAAAATCCAAACCTTTTAAAAAAGGATTAATGTTTCCAATAAAGGCGCTATTTGGCAAATATATTTTCATTTTTATATAATTTCTTAAATATATTTCAATATTACCGGGAATTTGATATTTTGTCAACATTACCGGGAATCCCGGTAAATACAAAAATATCCTCATTCCCGGAAAATATAGCCAAAATAAGCTCCTAATTTGAGTTAATTTTAGTTAGCATTAACTCAACAAAAAACATATCCTCAGTGGGATATGTTTTTCATCTGTTTGCCTTAAATAATCGCCGCTGCTGCTACCTTGTCGCCGGTGCTTGGCTTCATAATGCGCACACCTTGAGTAGCTCTGCCCAAAACTGAAATACTTTTTAGCGGAATGCGAATAATTTGACCTTGAAGTGAAGTAATGAAAAGATCACCTTCAATTTCATCAATATTAATCACATAAGCTCCGACCAATTTTCCAATTTTGGCAGTGATGTTGGCGGTCTTGATTCCAGAGCCACCTCGATTTTGAATTTTGTAAGCATCCAAATCCGTGCGCTTGCCATAACCATTTTCAGAAATAATCAAAAGCTGGTTGCCTTTTTGACCTTTCAAAACAATGTCCATTCCAATCACCCAATCGGTGCCTTTCAATTTGATTCCGCGCACCCCTGCTGCGCTGCGTCCCATAGCGCGGACATCACCTTCTTTGAAGCGAATAGCCTGGCCGGCGGCCGTGCTGATGGTGATTTCATCTGTGCCTGTCGATGGAAGCACCCAATTGAGCGTATCGCCCTTGTCGAGCGTGATTGCAATCAAGCCAGAGCGACGCACATTGTCAAAATCTTCAATTTTAGACTTCTTCACCACGCCCCGCACGGTGGTCATAAAGAAGAACTTGTAGCCATCATTTTTGTTATATGGAATCATCGCGGTGATTTTTTCTTCTGGCGAAAGTTGCAAGAAATTGACCACTGCTTGTCCTTTGCCAGTGCGAGAAGATTCTGGAATTTCATAAGCCTTGGTTTGAAAAACTTTGCCAGAATTTGTGAAAAACATCAAATTGTCATGTGTCATCACGCTGGTAACTTTCTCAATCACATCTCCTTCCCGTGTCGTTGCGCCAATCACGCCCTTGCCACCTCTTTTTTGAACCTTGTAAACATCCGGATTCATCCTTTTGATATAGCCATCTTGCGAAATCGTCAAAATTGCTTCCTCATTTGGAATCAAATCTTCCTGCTTGAATTCTTCAATGCCAGTGCGAAGCACTTTGGTTTTGCGCTCATCGCCAAATTTTTCTTTCAAAGCCAGCAATTCACTTTTCACTACTGCTGAAATTTTCACTTTGCTCGCAAGCAAATCCGTCAAATCAGCGATAATCCCCATTTTTTCCGCCAATTCATCCTCAATTTTTTTGCGCTCCATGCCAGCCAAAGTTTCCAAGCGCATTTCCAAAATTGCGCTAGCCTGCTTTTCAGAAAGCTTGAACTTTTTCATCAAATTGACATGCGCCTCTTCTTTGGTTGGCGACTTGCGAATAGTGTCAATCACAGCATCAATATGGTCCAAGGCAATTTTCAGTCCATCCAAAATATGTGCGCGATCCTTGGCCTTGTTAAGCTCAAATTGAGTTCTGCGCGTCACCACGATATTGCGATGTTCAATATAATGTTCCAAAATGGATTTCAAACTCAAAATCTGAGGGTCAATGCCCCCGACCAAAGCCAACATATTCACATTGAAATTTTTCTGCAAATCAGTCATATTGTAAAGTTTGTTCAAAACTTTTTGACCATAAGCGTCTTTCTTGAGTTCAATCACGATGCGCACACCATCTTTGTCAGATTCATCGCGCAAATCCCGAATGCCCAAAATCTTGGCTTCTTTCACAAGGTCGGCGATTTTCATAATCAAGGTCGCTTTGTTCGTCGCATAAGTAATTTCTGTGATAATAATATGAAAAGCTCCCGCTTTGGTTTCAATAATTTCCGCCTTGGCGCGCGTCACAATCTTGCCCTTGCCAGTTGAATAAGCCTCTTTGATCCCAGGCGTGTTATACATAATGCCACCAGTTGGAAAATCTGGACCTTTCACAAAATGCATCAAATCGTCAATCGAAGCCTGCGGATTATCAATCAAATGATTAATGGCGTCTGCCAATTCATTCAAATTATGTGGCGGGATATTCGTCGCCATCCCCACGGCAATTCCCATCGTGCCATTGAGCAAAAGTTGAGGCAATTTCGCAGGAAGCACCACGGGCTCTTTGTGCACCCCATCAAAATTTGGAATGAAATCCACCGTGTCTTTTTCAATATCAAAAAGCATCTCTTCGGCAATTGGTTTAAGTTTGGCTTCCGTGTAACGATAAGCAGCAGCACTGTCGCCATCCATTGAGCCAAAGTTTCCCTGACCCCACACCAAAGGATAACGCAACGAAAAATCTTGAGCCAAACGCACCATCGAATCATAAACTGCCGTGTCGCCATGTGGATGATATTTTCCCAGCACTTCACCGACCACTGTGGCTGATTTGCGGAATTTTGCCGAAGGTCGCAGGCCAGATTCCCACATCGAATAAAGAATGCGTCGATGCACTGGCTTAAGCCCGTCCCGCACATCCGGCAACGCGCGCGAAACAATCACGCTCATCGCATAATCCAAATATGATTGCTGGACTTCTTGCACCATTTCGCGCGGTTGGATATTTTCCACGACAGGGACATAATCTTTAAAAACTTTTTTCATATACAGCCAAAGAATCGCAAAAGGAAATTTCCCCTTGCAAATCTTGTTAAAAAAAATGGAATTTAATCATTCAAAACACGGAAAGATAAATTTTGAAAATTTATCTAATGATATTATGGATGAATTATAACTCAAGCGCAATCTGCAACTCTAATTTGCATAAGCACTAGATTGAATCGGTGCAGTCGAAATGTCACTGCTTGCCGGAGTTGAATCCTTAGTTTGAGCAGTTGAAACACCTTCTGAATCAAGCGTCAAAGGCTTATCCCCAACATATTCCTCCAGCGAACCAACACTATTAGGCACCTGCTGCATTTGATCTTTAAGCTCAGCCATAATGTCAACAGAATTTTGTGGTTTTTTGTTTTCACTTTTAAACATCAAAGTAATGGAAAAAATCCAAATCACAAAAATCAGCAACATCGAAACCGCCACACTGCCCCAAACCCAACGCAACCGGATATGCTCTGGTTGCATTCTGATTTCTTCAATTTTTTCCACAAGATTAATTTTCATAAAAATACTAAGGATTGCGCACAACTTATGATAATCATTAAAAAAATAACTCTAAATTTTTACAAGCTTGTTTACTTTTTAGACCATTATGAGCGAGAGCGAATACTGAGCGATTTGGTCATAGTTCCTGACCAATGAGCGCGCCAGAAAAAGTAAACAAGGGAAGTAAAAATTTCTAACTTAATTTCTAAAAAACATACTTTCACATGTGCCCCATATTAAGCCGTGTGATCCATAATCACCACTTCCATACTTTTGCCTTCCAAATCTTTCTTTTTCAAATTCAATTTCGCCGTTTTTTCTTTGGGACAATTGCCCATTTCACTGCAAAACTTTTGCAAATCGTCAATTTCAGCGGTCGTGCCTTCCACTTTATAGTGCATCGGAATCACAACAGCAGGTTCAATTTTGCGGATCAACTCCGCCGCTTTTTTTCCATCCAAAGTATACTGCCCTCCAACTGGGATAAACAACACATCCACCCCATCGATTTCTTCCAATTGCTTGCCAGTAAGTTCTCCCCCAAGATCACCCAGATGACAAATTTTCAAGTCTTCCGCTTCCAAAATGAAAACTGTGGAGCGCCCTTTCTTGGCACCTTCTTCGCTGTCATGAAAAGCATCCAACCCAACCACATTGATTCCCTTCACCGCATATTCTCCGGGAGAGTTGATAACAACTGGTTCACCTTTCAAGGCTTGCGTATTATTGTGATCAAAATGATCATGTGAAACAAAAATCACATCTGCTTGTCCTTGCGGAGGTTTGATGCCAATTTCTTTATTGAAAGGATCAAAAAAAACTGTCACATCTTCCGTGGCTCTCCCTGCTGGTTTGGTCGTCAACTTGAAACAAGAATGACCGTAATATTGAATTTGCATAAATTTAAAGCAATCAAGAAATTAAAACACCATAACTCAAGTTTCTTTGAGCTAAAATCATAATAGCACAAATCCAAAGAATTTGTCGAGATATATTTGCAATCACAGAAATAATCCAAACTCAAAAGGTGTTCATTAAAATCAATACTTTTTTTATTCTTGAACTGCTATTTTTGATGTTAAGCACAATTGACAAGTGGCTAATTATTTGCTTTCATTATATGAACTACTGTGGTTTCATTCCACAGTGTTCTGTTGTTTAATAATTTAAGTGTTCGTATCTTTGATTAACCAAGAAAGCGAGGTAACAAATGAGAAGATTTAAATCGAATGTGTTTTCAGTGCAAACAATTGAACTTGCAGGCACAGAAGAAAACATCATAGTTGGGGGGTGTGACAAATTTGCCATGCTCCCACAAGCCTTCAGGGGCATCAAGCAAATTGGTGTCATTGGCTGGGGATCACAAGGACCAGCACAAGCCCAAAATTTGCGTGATTCACTTGTTGACACTGGGATTAACGTCAAGGTTGGCTTACGAGTTGGCAGTGAGTCGTGGAATAAAGCCATGCTTGCCGGCTTTACAGAAGAAACCAACACGATCGGAGAGATGTTTTCTGTTATCCATGAATCAGATCTGGTTATTCTTCTAATTTCTGATGCTGCCCAGGTTGAGCTTTGCGATCAAATTTTTGAAGCTATGAAACCTGGTGCAACGCTTGGCTTATCGCATGGATTTTTACTTGGCTACCTAAAAAGTGTAGGCAGAAAATTTCCGGAAAATATCAACATTATTGGTGTTTGTCCAAAAGGCATGGGTCCGTCAGTTCGGCGACTTTATGAACAAGGCAAAGAAACCAACGGTGCTGGTATTAATGCCAGTTTTGCTGTAGAGCAAGATTGTGATGGTCTTGCCACAGACATTGCTCTTGGCTGGGCAGTTGCCATTGGCGCCCCCTATATTTTCATGACAACCCTTGAAGATGAATATCGGAGCGACATCTTCGGTGAGCGCGGAATCCTTCTCGGGGCTGTGCATGGAATTGTTGAAGCACTTTATTGTTATTTCGTGATAGAAAGGGGCGTTAGAGAAGGTTTAGCTTTCAAAAGTGTTGTTGAAGCAATTACTGGAGATTTGAGTCGCATCATTTCAAAGCAGGGCATTAAGGCCGTGCGTGACGGACTTTCGGAAGCTTCTCATTTCCCTTTTGATCGTGCTTATTCGGCAGCTTATCCTGCATTTCTGCCAATTCTTCATGAGATTTATGATGAAGTGTGGGTTAATTAAAAATATGTAAGGATAAAAATGTCATTTTAGGGTATAGTAAAAGG
>JBAXHR010000066.1:0-6193 GCA_037138835.1 Candidatus Moraniibacteriota bacterium
CTACTATTTATAGGTAGCCTGACTGGATGCAGTAATAGCGCTGAAGAAAATGACCGCAAGATAGTAGACTCACAGCAGAAGATTTATGGAGATGAGCAACCAGTACATATCTATGATTATTCGATTCCGAGAGACATCTATCAGCAGATTTACGACATCACTACCACACAAGCACTGGCTACATATTCTGTTGTGGAAACAATTGATGGACGTATTAAATATCGTGGTCCATCGATCGGCTTTCCTATTCCAGCAGATATGCAACTCACTAATCCTTTACAACCTGCTTATCACAGTAGCGGAAGTGTGGCAATTGAGCAATCTGAACCCAATGGTCTCTTCAGCTCAAAAAACACTAACGCGACCTGGGTTTTGTTTGTTGACCTCGAAAGTGGTAATGTATTTCCTATGTATTCCGAGCACCATGTCAGTTGTTGGCCATTTGTTGTCAAGGAAGATGACAAGGGAGAATGGCATCGTGCTGACAACAAGCCTATTAAGTTCAAGCTCGTAATAGATACGACGCGAAAAATCAAAATTACCATCCCCAAAAAAAACGAAAGTAAGTAGCACAGCATGCAACAAAAAAGGGCTCAAATCTAACGATGCGAGCCCTTAACCATTTTCAACCACAAAAAAACCAAGAAGGATTAACAATGACGACTTCAGAAATCAAAGATTTGATTAATATGCTCGCAAAACAGAGCATCCAACACAATAAAACATTCGCTCTTGCCTGTTTTTCCCTCTTTTGCTTCTCAGTAGCATTTCATTGTTTTGTAATCTCTGCAAATTTTGTTTCGCTTAGTGATAGCTGGGCACTTATCCCTGCTGAAATTGCCCTTCTTTTAGGTTGCATTCTGTCTTTTGTCCACATGAGGCAATGGATTCGAACGCTAAAAGAAAATCAAAAAAAAGCTGAGCAATCATAATGCTCAACTCAAAAACCACAAACCCAAAGGGACTTGTATAATATATACGAGCCCCTTTAACCTTTTTATGGGGCAAAAATGCAAATATTTTTCAAAATTCCCCATTCCTCAAAAGTGTGCTACAATCAAAATACTAAAATATCTTGCAAAACCCAATGGCCAAGTCCCTGGGAGATGAAGATACAAACATATGACAATATTATATTTTTTAATTATATTTTTTAAACTACTTTAACAGTGGTTTTTTATTTTGCCAATAATTTTTAATTTTGAATTCTGAATTTTGAATGAAATCTGAATGACAGAATGTTTAAAACATTAATAAATTAAAAATTTATTCAAAATTCAAAATTGGAAATTCGAAATTAAAAACTTTATTTATTTTACAAATCTTTTATGAGCACGCCAAAATATACACATTTACATGTCCACTCCCACTATTCCCTGCTTGACGGCTTGGGGAAGGTTGATGATTTGCTGGATCGCGCCAAGGATTTGGGGATGGAATCCATTGCCCTGACTGACCATGGGGTGATGTATGGCGCGGTGGAACTTTTCATCAAAGCCAAGGAAAAAGGGATCAAGCCGATTATCGGTTGCGAAATGTATATCACGCCCAATGATTTGCACAGCAAAAATCCAATTGCCGAAGACCGCAAACGCCATCATTTGATTTTGTTGGTGAAAAATGAAGAAGGCTATCACAATTTGATGAAGCTCGTTTCCATTGCCCATTTGGAAGGCTTCTACTACAAACCCCGCATTGACCGCAAAGTGCTGCGCCAATATGCCAAAGGTCTCATCGGGCTTTCCGCTTGCGTGGAAGGTGAAATTCCTGCCAATATTATTATGGGCAAATATGACAAAGCCCGCGAGCTAGCTTTGGAATATAAAGACATTTTTGATGAAAATGGTTTCTTCTTGGAAGTGGAAAGTCATCCCAAATTTCCCAACCAGCAAATTGCCAACGACGGAATTTTTAAATTAGGGGCAGAATTGAACATTCCTGTGGTGGCTACTTGCGATGTGCATTATGTGCGCAAAGAAGATGCCAGCGCGCAAGACATTTTGCTGTGCGTGCAAACCAATCGCAAAGTGGAGGAAACTGACCGGATGAATATGATGGCTTTCGATTTGTCGCTTCGCTCGCCGGCCGAAATTTTGGCAGGCTTTCCCAACAACCCAGAAGTGCTGAGCAACACGCAGTTGGTGGTGGATCAATGCGACTTCAAACTCAAACTTGGCGAAACGCAACTGCCCCATTTTGATGTGCCGGAAGGTCACACCGCGACAACTTATCTGGTCGAACTTTGTGAAAAAGGACTCCACAAAAAATACAAAGACGAAGAAATAACCCAGGTTCATCGCGACCGCATGGCTTATGAACTTTCAGTGATTGAAAAATGTGGCTATGCATCTTATTTTTTGATTGTGCAGGATTTCGTCAATTGGGCGAAAGACAATGGCATTGTGGTTGGCCCTGGCCGTGGTAGTGCCGCTGGCAGTTTCATTTCCTATCTGACTGGCATCACCAATGTTGACCCGATTGAATATAACTTACTATTTGAACGCTTCCTGAATCCCGAACGCGTGTCGATGCCCGATGTCGACATGGATTTTGCGGACAACCGCCGTGACGATGTGCTCAATTATGTGCGTCAAAAATATGGCAATGATCATGTTTCGCAAATCATCACTTTCGGAACGATGGCTGCCCGTGGCGCTATTCGTGACACTGGACGCGCCTTGGGTTATCCTTATGATTTTTGCAACAAAACTTCCCAGATGATTCCGATGTTTACTTCCATCAAAAAAGCCACGCAGGAAGTGCCCGAATTCAAAGAGTTATACAATACTGACGCTAGTGCAAAAAAACTCATTGACAGCGCGATGCGTTTGGAAGGGGTGATCCGGCACGCGGGCATGCACGCTTGCGGGGTGGTAATCACCAAAGAACCTGTGACTTATTATTCTCCGATTCAAAACATCACCGGCTCGCGCGAAGGCACTGTGACGCAATATTCATCTTCCACCAAATCTTCCTATGTGGAAAAAATTGGTTTGCTCAAAATGGACTTTTTGGGACTCAAAAATCTCACTATTATTCAAAATACTTTGCGGATTGCTAAAAAAATTCACGGCGTGGAAATTGATATCGATACCATCCCGATTGATGATCCTGAGGCTTTCAAGCTTTTGCAACAAGCCCAAACCACAGGAGTTTTTCAATTTGAAAGTTCTGGCATGAAGCGCTATTTGAAATTGCTCAAACCCACGGTGATTGAAGACATCATTGCAATGGTCGCGCTTTATCGCCCTGGCCCGATGGATTGGATTCCAGATTTCATCGCTGGCAAACACGGACGCAAGGTCAAATATGTGCACCCAAAATTGGAACCAATTTTGGCCAACACATATGGCGTGGCAGTTTATCAAGAACAAGTGATGCAAATCGCGCGCGATTTGGCAGGTTTCACTATGGGCGAAGCGGATGTGCTTCGCAAAGCCATGGGCAAGAAAATTTTGGAATTAATTCAGGAACAAAAAATCAAATTCGTGGAAGGTTGCATCACGCATGGGAGCACCAAAGAAATTGCCGAAAAAGTTTTTTCTTTCATTGAACCTTTCGCAGGCTATGGTTTCAATCGCTCCCACGCCGCTTGTTATGGCATCATCGGCTATCAAACTGCCTATCTGAAAGCGCACTACCCTGCCGCCTTTATGGCAGCGCTCCTCACCTCCGATCAAGACAACATCGATCGCATCGCCATTGAAGCCAGTGAATGTCGCGAAATGGGCATCGAAGTTTTGGCGCCCGATGTCAATGAAAGTTTTGCAGATTTCGCTGTGATCACTGCTGATGATGGCTCCCAGAGAATCCGCTTTGGCTTCAATGCCATCAAAAATGTGGGTCATGTGATTGCAAGTGAAATTGTGGCCGAACGCAAACGCGGTGGCAAATTCAAATCGTTGGCTGATTTTCTGGAGCGCGTAGAGACCAAAGACCTCAACAAAAAATCCATCGATGCGCTGGCCAAAGTTGGCGCCCTCGATAAACTCGGCGAACGCAATCAAATCGTCGAAAGCATCGAACACATTTTGTTGTTCATGAAGAATATTCAAAAACAAAAAAACTCCAACCAAGTCAGCTTGTTCGGCGAGTCGATTTTGGAAACTCCCGTCGTGCCTTTGCTTGAAACTCAACCCGCCAGCAAGCGCCAACAATTGCAATGGGAAAAAGAACTGCTCGGACTTTATGTCAGCGGTCACCCCGCCAGCCAATATCAAAGCTACATCGAAAAAGTGGCCGTGCCTTTGGACAAACTTTCGCCCGAACTGGTTGGTCAAAAAATTGCGGTCGGCGGCGTGATTCAAAAAGTGCAAAAAATTCTCACCAAACGCCAAGAAACCATGCTTTTTGTGATGCTGGAAGATATGAAAGGCAAAATTGAAATTTTGGTTTTCCCGCGGATGTTGGAAAAAATGGGTAGCGTTTGGGAAGCTGAAAAAATGGTCATCGCCGAAGGCAAGCTCTCCGACAAAGATGGCGCCTACAAGTTGATTTGCGATGAAGTCAAAGAGCTCAACAAAATGGAAATTGAAAACTATCTCCGCGTCGAAGCTACCAAAAAATTGTATTACAATGAGGACAAAGCTAGGGATGACAAAAATGACCCGCTCGGCGGAGCAGGGGTGATTAATGATCAACAGTCAGTAATCAGTCATCAGCCTGCCTCATCGGCAGACAGGTCATCAGTAATTAACAACCAAGCTGAGCAGTTAATGCCTGAAAAGATAATTACTGAGAAGCTAATGCCTAATAAGCTAATCGTCACTCTACCGCAAGATGCCAATTCGGAAATGCTCCACCAACTTTCCAAAATTTTCCAAACAGCCACCGCAGGCCCCTGCAAAGTTTTCCTCCATCACCAGTCCAACAAGCTTGAAACCCCCTTTTCCATTGAGCATCACCCGAGTTTGCTCGAAGAAATCAAAGCCATTATCGCGGGGGGAACAGCTGAATTGCTTTAATTTTATAAAATTAAAAGCAGAAAAAACCACAAAACATACGACCGCTGGTGTTTCGGTATTTTATCTTTTATCACACCAAGATAAAATTACCAATTTAAATCGTGGTGATTTTTGTTTTTCAACAAGCGAAAACAAGCCTCTATAAAAAACCACAAAACATACGACCGCTGGTGTTTTGGTATTTTGTAGCTTTTTAACTTTTATATTTATTTTAATTTAAAGTGCAATCGTAATTCCGCCTCATTAGTGAGTTTTTCAATTTCACCACATTTGACAAATTTACGAATTTCATAAAATTCAATAATGAAATTTATTTCATCCAAACAAGGATAGGGATGCACGAAAACAGATTTTTGCAGTTCAAAAAATTTCAATTCTTTCAGTTTTTCTCTTAGCACATCCCGCCTGTATTTCATTTTTTCTGGGACATCAAACATAACGAGTCGCCACTTCCCATCCCAATGAGCTGGCTTCTTTATTTTAATTTGATGAATATGAAAATCCAAGATTTTCTTTTTGCCTTTTTCAGTGATCACAATTTTCACCGTACCATCAGCATTTTTGATACCCCTAACTAATCTTTCTTGATAAAATTCGCGCACTGTGCGACGAAGATAATCTTCATCAATTGCTTTCCAATCGCGCTTAGCAATTTTCAGCACCCGAAAATATTGCCTTGGTGAGCCAGCCAAGCCAAGGGCAACTCCAGCCCCCAACAATAAAAGAATTTTTTGCTTAATTGGACTCTTAATTTTTTTGCGCATAGTAAAAGTATTTTTAAGAAAAAACCACAAAACATACGACCGCTGGTGTTTTGGTATTTTGTAGCTTTTTTTATTTTTTATTTTTTATTTTTTATTATCTAGCGAAGTGAGTGAAATGAATTCGCCAGCTGGCGAATTCATTTCCGAGCAGCCTGTCCGCCTTTGGCGGAAGCGACGCAGCAAAAGGGTTAACACCTCAAGGCAAGACACACTCGTTCGCAGCGACATGTCTTGCCGCGTGAACCCACAGGGTTCAGGGATTGCCCTGGGGTATCAATACCTCTTTTGTTTTTTTCTAAAATGTTTCTTCTAAAAAATATTATACTCCAAATAAAAAAATATGCCACACGCATGTCATCATGAAGATAATGTGGACTCAAAAAACTTCTTTAGCGCTTAGACTCTGTAATAAAATAAGTTGTGCAGTTCGTGCTCAGATTTGCGTCAGATTTGTTCAAAAAAAAC
>JBAXHR010000067.1:0-6160 GCA_037138835.1 Candidatus Moraniibacteriota bacterium
GTAGTAAGGGAGGGAGTGGAAAAATTAAGAGATCTTCAAAATTCAGAAGCACGAAGATGGAACTTGATAGAAAAACTCAAAGCTAATGTTGGGAGGCAACATACAAATTATATTCAAATAGCCACAAAACTTGGAGGCATGAACAAAAAAGCATCCCCTGCGGAGAAAGCTTCAATACAAGAAGATTTTAAAGTTGTGGAGGAAGACTTTTTTGAAAGTAAGCGTTTGGTGGCTGATATATTGGCAGAAATTGATTTAGACGTGGAATTGTAAAAATAAAATTCAAAAACTCCCAATTGGTTTGGGAGTTTTTTGGCGCTCTTTTATTCCGCCATTGAAACTTTCCAGAGGGTGTCGAAGAGGGATTTCATGGTGGTGGAGAAGTCTGCGGATTGGACGATGAAGCCAAGTTGTTCTTTTTTGCTGGTGATGAAGGCGACGCGTTGGCCGTAGATGGCTAGGTACAGTGGAGCTTGGAAGTCAGCGGGGGCGTAACGCATTGCGCCTCTTTTTTCTTGGCTTACTATCGAACGCGGAATTTTTGGTGTATAATCAAGGTAAGAAATTTTGATAAATTGGACTTAAACAACATCGGCTAGGCGTTGGAGGCTCGACCTCCATTTGGGAGGTCGGGCCTCCTTGCAACTGGCGACAATTTAAATTTTTTCAATTATGCTTTGGATTTTTTTGACGGTTGGTTCATATTTGTTGGGGGCGGTTGCCAACATTTTGGACAAGTTTTTGCTGGGTTCGAAAAGATTTTCGTCGGCTCCAGTTTATGCTTTTTTGGTGGGAGCGTTCAGTTTGTGGGCGCTGGCTTTTGCGCCGTGGGGTTTGCATATGGTGTCATTTCTGACTCTGCTATTTTGTCTGGCAAGTGGTGCGGTTTTTTTGTTTGGAATATTGCTCCTTTATTTTGCCATTGGCAAAGCGCAAGCCAGTCGGGTGGTGCCGGTAGTAGGTGCGGTTTTGCCGTTGGCGACTTTTGGGTTGGCTTTTGTTTCTCAGGCCGAAAAATTTGTTCCGTTGCAACTGGCTGGCATCGGGCTGTTGGTTTTTGGAGGGCTGCTGATTTCTTTTGATTTGCCCTTGAAACTGGGCAAGCGCAAATTTTTCAGCGGTTTTTTCTTTGCCGTGGGGGCGGGGATTTTGCTGGCAGTGGCTTATACATTTTTCAAAACTTTGTCAGCCAGTGAAAATTTTGTGACTTGGTATGTTTGGACGAGGGTGGGTGGTTTTTTGGGCGCACTGAGTTTGTTTTTGGTGCCAACTTGGCGCCAGGACATTTTGGCCAGCTTTCATTTTCATCGCAAAAACAAAAAACAAGCATTGAGCACGGGCGCAATTTTTGTGAGTAACAAAATTGTGGGTGGACTGAGCGCGTTGCTTTTTAATTTAGCATTGACACTGGGCAGTGTGACGCTGATCAATGCTTTGGTTTCGGTGCAATATGTTTTTGTGTTATTATTAGCTTGGCTGGTTTCGCAAAAATATCACCAGATTTTTGAAGAGAAATTGTTGTTTTGGGATTGGGCGCAAAAGTTGGGTGCAATTGTGGTGATTGGGGCGGGGATTTTTTTGATAAAATAGGGGTGCCCTCACCTGTCTGGAGTACCAGACATCCTCTCCCTGCCTACCGGCAGGCAGGCCAAGGGGAGAGGAAGAAATTGTGTTTAAAAACTTCAAAAAAAAATGAAAAAAGAGACAAAAATAAAGAAAATAAATAGGAAAAATCAGACAACTTGGACGGACAGGACGGACAAATTTGCTGGGTTGAAAAAGTTTTTGAAAATTTTGATCTGTATTTTGGGTGGGCTAATTTTGATGGGGCTGTTGTTTTTTGGCTGGATTAATTTGCCAGTTAAGGAGGTTACCTCGCCGGTGAAGATTGGGACAACTTTCTCCTTGCGCTATGCGCAGGATATTGGTTTGGATTGGCGGCAGACTTATCTGGCAATGCTGGATGATTTGAAAATTAAGTATGTGCGTTTGCCAGTTTATTGGGATAGTGTTCAGCCGAGCGAAAATCAATATGATTTTGCAGATTTGGATTGGCAACTTGAGCAAGCCAGAGAGCGCAAAGTGGAAATTATTTTAGCATTTGGACAAAAGACGCCGAGGTGGCCAGAATGTTTTATCCCTGCGTGGGTGGGCAGTGATGATGCCAAGAGAAAAACAAGTTTGTTGGCTTTTGAAAAAGTTTTGATGGAGCGATATAAAAATAATCATCCAGAGATTGTGCGTTGGCAAGTTGAGAATGAACCATTTTTGGATTTTGGAATTTGTCCCCCAATTGATCCTGAGTTGGTTGATGCGGAAGTTGCTCAGGCTAGAGCACTTGATTCATCAAGGCCTATTATGCTCACGGATGGTGGCGAGGCGACTTGGTGGGTGCAAGCTGCTAGTAGGGCAGATATTTTTGGGACAACGATGTATCGCGAAGTAATCAGTGCGCGTTTTGGGGCTTGGAAATATCCCATTGGTCCAAATTTTTTCAAGGCTAAGCGCTTGTTGATTTGGTTTTTTGCAAATCAGAAAAATGCGATTGTGATTGAGCTTCAAGGTGAGCCTTGGATCCGGGGTTGGACAACTTCGGCGCCTTTGGAAATTCAATTGGCTTCGATGAATGCCATGAAATTGGCGGATAATGTGGAGTTCGCGAAAAAAACTGGGATGCAGGAGGTTTATATTTGGGGGGTGGAGTGGTGGTATTGGCTCAAGACGCAACAGAATAATGCAACGCTTTGGGAGCAGGCAAAGAAAATAGTAATTGATAATCAATAATAAACTTAAAAAGGAACTAGCACTTGCTCTGAAATTTTAGAGAAGTGTAATTTCTCCATAATATTTCAAAAATATGTTGAAAATGAAAAAACACAAAATTTTTTCGGCAGTTGGCACAGTGCTTGTTTTTGTGGCTGGAACTTCTTTGTTTCTTGCTTGCTTGAACAAGCAAAGCGGGGAAAATGGCACAGATTTTTCAAGTCGCTGGGAAGTCTCTGACGCGGTAGCAACAAGCAAGGCGATGGCGGTCGGTTATGGAGAGGCGGTTGGCCTTTCAAGTGAGAATATTGAACAGAAAAAAATAGTTCAATATTCTTCTAATTGCGGTTCTTCAAGCGGGGGAAGCTTTACAGTTTTGCCAACAAGGAATCTTTGCAGTTATCCAAGTTTGATCAAGGGCATTGTGTCGGAAACGGATAGCGGTTGGAAGTGGAACTGTTTGGATGCTCGGGCTAGTGAGGTTGCTTCCTGTGAAGCAAAAAAAATTGTGGAAGAAAAAAAGAAGACTTTGTTGTTGGTGCCTAATGTGAGTGGGAGCGCTACAGCTGATGTAGTTAACCCAACTGTCAGTCAAAATGTGGAAAATGTTCCAGTGCGTGTCACTTCTGCAGGAGTGGTGTTGAGTGGCAGGATAACAAATCCAAAAAACGGAGAGATTGTCACTGGCAAATCTTTGTTTTTCAAGATAGTAACAGCGGGTGCTACAAGGGTAGAGCTTAGCGCTTCCAGAGAAGGTTCTAGTAATGCTTTGTATTTGGGTAGTTCAGAAAAAGTTTCTGAAAACAATTGGGAGCTCAAAAAAGAAGGAGCTGATTTCTTGCCAAATGGAAAATATAAAGCTGTTGCCAAGATAAGCAATCAGGATGGCATTATTCAAAGCGATGAAATTTCATTTACTATTGAAATAGCGCTTGCGCCAGTGATTGAGGATGGTGCACTCACCGCACAGTCAGCAAAAATTGAACCAGCTGTGGTCAAAGAGCAGGTTGAAAAGAAGGAGACAACAGGAGGTGAAAATATGGCCAAGGAAAAAGGAAACGGAATGGCGAATACTGACTCTGATGGGGATGGGCTGGATGATGTGGATGAAATGAAAGTTGGAACTGATCCTAAGAATCCAGATACTGATCAAGATGGTTATTTGGATGGTGATGAGGTGCGTAATGGTTTTGATCCATTAAAGTCTTCACAGGGCAAGGGTACTAAAATTGACAAGATTTTATTCCAAAGTCCCAAGGAGTACGGCACAGTAAGTGCTGAATATAAAGTTGAAGCCGTGGTAGCTGTCGCGACTGATGATGTTGATGTTGATGTTGATTCAAAAAAAATTAAATTGAAAGGAACGGGTATTCCAAATTCTTTTGTGACGGTGTATATTTATAGCAATGATCCAATCATTATCACGGTTAAAACAAATGAAAATGGCGATTGGGAATATGAATTGGACAAAAATCTTGAAGATGGAAGTCATGAGGCGTATGTCGCGGTTACGGATAATACTGGAAAAATAACAGCCAAGAGTCAGCCATTGGCTTTTGTTAAGACTGCACAAGCAGTGGAGCTTACTGAAAAAGTCAGCACGGCAGGCAGAAATATTCCACAGAATTTGTCACCAATAGATCGTTCCCAAGGAAACTTCTTTGTTTTCTTTTTTTCCACGGTTGTGTTTTTTGTGGGCATTTCAATGCTTATGGTTGGTATATTTTTTAAGCAGAGACAAAAAAGCAATGAATAACTTAGTCAAGAAAATACGCATACTTCTCAAGGAACGCTCAATAATTTTTTATTCAAGCTTTTTGATTGTTTGCATTGCTGGGATAATTTTGTTTAATACTTTTTATTCCTTGCAAAGATTTCAGCAATCAAAAGATGTTATGTTGCAGAAAAAAGCTACTTTGGTTGAAGATATATTTCAACAGTTGGTAGTTATTCATCTTGCGAACCCTGCTGAGCTTCAGCGGGTTATTGAAAAAATAGGGCAGGATGATGATGAGATTATGGAAATTTCTGTGATGGTTCCAGCTGAAAATCATGAAGCATTTCTCGTGGTTGCCAATACTGGAGTTGCAAATGTCGGTCAATTGCAAAAATCAGAGGAATATATTTATAACACAATGGCTTGGCAAGCAAAAAAAACAGGCGTGGCCTTTCTTGATAGTGTCGATGGGGTCAGATTTTGGACAGTGGTTAAGCCAGTTTTGGATGAAAAAGAAAACAAATTGGCGTTGGTATCATTGAAACTTTCCTTGGCTGAGGCGGATGCTTTCACTGATGATGCTATAAGGCGGGTTTATTGGGTGACTTTTTTTTCAATGCTTTTAGTTTTGCTTTTGATTTCTAATCATGCAAGACTTTTCTTGTTTGTCGCAAAGGCTGCCCATCTTGAGGAAATAGATAAAATGAAAGATGATTTCATTTCAATGGCAAGCCATGAATTGAAAAGTCCACTTACTGCAATTAGGGGATATTTAGATTTGATGTCTGGAAATTTTCCAGTTAGTGACAAAGAAAGAGTTCATTATATTAAAAATATGAATTTATCAGTCATTAGGTTGAATGATTTGGTTGAGGACTTGTTAGATGTCTCAAGAATTGAGCAAAACAGGATACCCATGGTCTTGGAGAAAATTCAACTGCAACCAATAATTACGCAACTTGTTGATGAAATGAGCATTAGTGCGAAGAACAAAAACTTAATTTTTTCTTACACCCAAACGGAAATTCCTTTCGTTAAGGTTGATCCTGATCGAGTTAAACAGATAATCGTGAATTTGCTTAGTAACGCAGTGAAATATACAAAAAAGGGGGCGGTTGAAACCACCACTAAATTTGATGAGAAATTTGTATATTTGATTTTTGCGGATACGGGGATTGGGATGTCGGCTGGGCAATTGAAAAATTTATTCGGAAAATTTTATCGAGTTTCGAGCAATGAAACCAAGGATGTATCTGGTAGTGGTCTTGGACTGTGGATTTCCTTGCAACTCACGCAGAAGATGGGCGGGGATATTTCAGTGGAGAGTATCGAGGGGGTCGGTTCTCATTTCACTTTAAAATTGCCAAGGTATAAGGAATAGCACAGCGCATATTTTCAGAAGTCTGATTTTAATTCAGGTAATATAAATACAACAATGGAAAACAGAAAAATTGCAATTTTTGATATTGATGGCACGATTTTTCGCAAAAATCTGCAATTTGAGTTGATTAATGAACTTTCTTGGATGAATATTTTTCCACGCAAAGTTCGCGACCAAATTGTCTCGTTGTACACAAATTGGTTGGAGCATCAAGGGACTTATGAACAATATCGCCAGGCCTTGGTGGAGCTTTATGAGACTTACATCAAAGGTTGTAAGGTTTCGGAAGTCTGTCATGC
>JBAXHR010000068.1:0-6124 GCA_037138835.1 Candidatus Moraniibacteriota bacterium
TTTCTGGACGATTTTGACGATTTTTGCTATCATAAAGCATCCGGAAATTGCGGGAAAAATTGCTTTGGCGGTATTGGTGGTGAGCGTGCTTCACTTTGGAATTACAGAAGGCTTGATCAAACATTTTTTGACTCGCTTTTTTCCAAAGCGCCAGCGACCGTATATTGCTTATGGCGATTCAATCAAGCCAATTGGCAAAAAATTCAGCGATGCTTCATTTCCATCAAGCCATATGGCAACGACTGTGGGAATGTTGGTGGTGTTGGTGAGTTTTTATCCTTCGCTTTTTTGGTTGGCAAGTTTGATGATTGTGGGGATGGCCTTTTCTCGTTTGCACAATGGGATGCATTATCCCAGTGATGTGCTGGTTGGTGGCTTGTTGGGTTTTGCTTATGGTTGGGTGGCGTTGGAGGTGGTTGGAATATTGTTTTAAAAATATTTTGTGTTTTGTCATCGCGAGAATTTTTGTACTCAAAAATCCGTGGCGATCCAGAGCAGAGCAACACCCTAGATTGCCACGCCTGAGTACAGGCTCGCAATGACGGATAATTAAATTATTTTTTTTATATGAAAATATTTATTGATTTTGACGATGTGCTTTTTAATACCAAGCAATTCAGCACTTATCTGAAGGGATTTTTTGCTGAGGAAGGAATTGATCAGGAACTTTTTCAGAAATATTATTATGATCCCAATGATGAACTGAAAGAGGGGGTAAGATTGTTTAATCCCCATGGACTGCTTGCGCGTTTGGAGAAATATGAGAAAATAGATACTAGTAAAATCAGGCATGATTTTGAAACCAAATTGCAAAATCTGGAAAGTTTTGTTTTTGCAGATGTGGCAGATTTTTTGGCAGCTATGGGGAAAGAAAATTTAGAGCTGGTTTCTTTTGGCCTGACAAATTGGCAACAAAGCAAGATTGTTGGTAGCGGCTTGGATAAATTGGTGAATAGTTTTGTGATCACAGAGAAACTTAAAGCCCAAGCAGTTGCGCAGTTAATGGGGAAGTTGGATTTGGCAGTTGGCGAGAAAATATTTTTCATTGATGATCGCGTTGAGCAATTGGAAGATGTGAAAAAAGCTTTTCCCCAAATCATCACGATTTTGCTTTGTCGCCTCGATGGTCGCTATTGCGACCAACCCAATGAATTTTGCGACTATGCCACTTCCGATTTGAAACAAGCGAGAGAGATAATTGAATCATATAATCATGCTAACATTTAAACATTAAAACATCTAAACATTTAAACATCTAAGCATTTAAGCATCTAAGCATCTTAACAGGATAGGATGTTAGTATGTTTACATGATAGGATGTTTGTATGAACTCTGTTATGGCAAAAAAAATTAAGGTCGGGCTTATTTTTGGGGGCAGAAGTGGGGAGCATGAAATCTCGCTAGTTTCAGCGTGGAATATTTTTCACGGCTTGGATCGGAAAAAATATGAAATTTGCCTGCTTGGTATTGACAAAAAAGGTGCTTGGCATCTTGGCTCAACTGAGGCATTTTGGCAAAATCCAACTAATCCTGAAAAAGTAAAACTCAATTTGAAAACTCCCTTGGTGACGGTAGTGCGCAAGCAAAAAGAAATTTGCGTGATTGATTTGAAAGATGGCAAAAATCTGGCAAAGGTTGAGGTTTTTTTTCCGATTACGCATGGCTCATTTGGGGAAGATGGTTGCTTGCAAGGGATGTTGGAAATGTTAGATGCGCCTTTTGTGGGCCCAGGCGTGTTGGGCAGCAGTGTGGGGATGGATAAGGATGTGGCCAAAAGACTTTTGCAACAGGCAGGACTAGCTGTTTCGAAATTTCATATTTTGAAACATGGTGAGGCTTTCGAGAAAAAATTGCCAAAAATTATCACTGATTTGAAATTTCCAATTTTTGTCAAACCTGCCAATCTGGGATCTTCGGTGGGAATTTCCAAAGCTAAAAATAGAAAAGAATTATCGGAAGCAATTGAATTGGCTTTTCAATATGATCTGAAAATTATCTTGGAGCAGACGGTGATTGGTCGGGAAATCGAATGTAGCGTGTTGGGCAATGAACATCCCGTAGCCTCGATTCCAGGGGAGATTAAACTTGGCAAAGATTTTTATTCTTATGCGGCAAAATATGTGGATTCGCAAAGTGCCACACCTGTGGTCAAGGCGGATTTGCCACTTTTGATTGTCAAAAAAATTCAACAGTTGGCGTTGCAAGTGTTTGAAATTCTGGGTTGCGAAGGAATGGGGCGCGTGGATTTTTTCTTGACGGAAAAAAATGAAATTTTTGTCAATGAAATTAACACTCTGCCAGGTTTTACGAGTATCAGTATGTACCCAAAAATGCTGGAGCAAAGCGGCATTGCTTATGGCGACTTGCTCGATAAATTGATCGAGTTGGCGTTGGCGAGAAAAGCTCGCCAGCAAATTTTGAAAAGAGATTTTAAGAATTAAAAAGTTATAATTTTTTCTTTCGTGCCTAAAAGCTAAAAAGCTAAGAGCCTAAGAGCCTAATTCTATGTGTGGAATCATTGGATATATTGGAAAAAAACAAGCGGCGCCAATTTTGTTGGAAGGTTTGAAACGCTTGGAATATCGGGGCTATGACAGCGCGGGGCTTTCAGTGTTGAGCAATAAGCATAATTCAAAATTGCTCACCGTCAAAGCCACGGGGAAAGTGGCGATGCTAGAAGAAAAAATTTCGATTGCGGAAATTTCCAGTAATTTGGGAATTGCGCACACGCGTTGGGCAACGCATGGCAAGCCTTGCGACAAAAATTGTCACCCGCATTTGGATTGCAGTGGGGAAATTGCGGTGGTGCACAATGGGATTATTGAAAACTATCAACAACTCAGGCAACAACTGCGTGAAAAGGGGCATCAATTTTCTTCGGAAACCGACAGTGAAATTGTGGCGCATTTGATTGAAGAATTTTCCAAAAAGTTTGATTTTCGCGAAGCTGTGCTGCACTCTCTGAAGTTGATCAAAGGCACTTATGGTTTGGCCATTTTAAATAGCAAATATCCTGATCAAATGATTGTGGCGCGGTTGGGCAGTCCACTTTTGCTGGGTGTGGGCAAAGATGAGTTTATTGTGGCTTCCGATGCTTCGGCGATTGTGCAACACACGGACAAGGTGGTATATCTGGAGGATGGGGAAGTGGCGGTGATTACAACCGAGGGATATGATGTGATGAATGTAAAACATCAGCCAATTGAAAAAAAGATCAGCATTTTGGATTGGGACATTGAGCAAGCGCAAAAAAATGGGCGGGCGCATTTTATGCTCAAAGAGATTTTTGAACAACCCGAGGCAGTGAAAAATGCCATGCGGGGCAGAATTTCCAAGGCGGATGGCATGGCGCGTTTGGGGGGATTGCGGGAGGTGGAAAAGAAATTGAAAAATATCCGCCGGATTATTATCATTAGTTGTGGCACTTCCTATCTGGCAGGATTGTTGGGGGAATATATGTTGGAAGAATATGCAGGCATTCCGGTGGAAGTGGACTATGCCAGTGAATTTCGTTATCGCAAACCAATTTTGGACAAGCGCACAGCGGTGATTGCAATTTCACAATCAGGCGAAACAGCGGACACTTTGGCGGCCATTCGCGAAGCCAAAAACAAAGGCGCCTTGGTTTTGGGGATTGTCAACACGGTGGGTTCGACGATTGCGCGCGAAACTGATGCAGGCGTGTACAATCATGCGGGGCCTGAAATGGGGGTGGCTTCGACCAAATCTTTCACTTCGCAGGTGACTATTTTTGTGTTGCTGGCAGTTTTTCTGGGTCGTCAACGCGAGATGTCCTTGGTGACAGGACAACGCATTCTCAAGGAATTGGAAAAAATTCCAACTCAAATCGAAACCATTTTGGCGCAGAGTCGCGAAATCAAAAAAGTTGCCAGCAAATTCAAAAATTACACAGATTTTTTGTATTTGGGTCGCAAATATAATTTTCCAATTGCGATGGAAGGCGCGCTCAAGATGAAGGAAATTTCCTATGTCCACGCAGAAGGTTATCCTTCTGGCGAAATGAAGCATGGACCGATTGCTTTGATTGAGGATAGTTTTCCGTCAATTTTTGTGGTGCCGAAAGATAGTGTATATGAAAAAAATATTTCTGGCATGCAAGAAATCAAAGCGCGCGGTGGCAAAATTATCGCCATTGCCACGGCTGGCGACAGCGAAATCAAAAAGCATTGCAACGATGTAATCTATATTCCCAAAACACTCGAAATGCTCACCCCGCTTTTAGCGGTGATTCCCTTGCAACTCCTCGCTTATTTTGTCGGCGTTTCCAAGTGCTATGATGTCGACAAGCCTCGCAACTTGGCCAAGAGTGTGACGGTGGAATAAATTAGCTTTTTAGGCTTTAGCTGCTTAGCTTTTTAGGTTTTTGTGAATAAAAATATCAGATGAATATTGAAAAAATACAACAATTTTTGCTTGAAAATAACCTGCCGAAGTTTCGTTTGGGGCAAATTCAAAAGGCTGTCTTTATGGATGCAGTTTCTTCATTTTCGGAAATTACGACCCTCTCCAAAGATTTGCGAGAAAAAATGGACAAAGAAATGAAAATTCTCTCTTTTGAAATTGAAAAAGTTTTGGTGGCCAAGGATGGACAGTCAGCTAAAGCATTGCTAAGATTGCGTGGGTGTCATCCTGAGCGAATCAGTCAGCAGGCTGATGAGTCGAAGGATCTGAGCTCAGATCTCTTCACTAAGGTCGAGATGACAAACGATTTAATTGAAACAGTGCTAATTTCACCCAAGCCAAATTCTTGGTCGGTTTGCGTTTCTTGCCAAGTTGGTTGCGCGATGGGCTGCAGGTTTTGCGCTACTGGCAAAATGGGCTTTGTGCGAAACCTTACGGCCGAAGAAATCACCGACCAGATTCTTTTTTGGAAACAATACCTTAATAAAAATCCAAAATCTAAAATCCTAAATCCTAAAATTGATGGCGTTAAAGATTATAAAGAGGAAAATTCAATCTCGTTTCAAAATTCAAAATTCGAAATTCAAAATTCCGATGTCTCAAACATCGTCTTTATGGGTATGGGCGAACCTTTTCAGAATTGGGAAAATGTTTCACAGAGCATCCGCGATTTGACTGATGAAAAATTGTTTGGTTTTGGCTCGCGCAGTCTTTCAGTTTCAACTGCAGGCATTGCCAGTGGAATCGAAAAAATGGCGCGCGAGTTTCCCCAAGTGAATTTGGCAATTTCATTGCATTTTGCCAGCGACGAAAAACGCGAGCGCTTTATGCCGATCAACAAGGTGGACAATTTGGAAAGCTTGAAAAAGGCGCTGCAAAATTATTTTCAGCTCACGCGCAGGAAAGTTTTTTTGGAATATATTATGCTCGAGGGGATCAATGACAGCGCGCTGGACGCGAAAATGTTGGCGCAATATCTGCACGCTATTGGAAGCACGCAACTGCTCCATGTGAATTTGATTCGCTACAACGCCACTGCCATATCTGTCATTCCGGATTTAGTCCGGAATCCCGAGCTTAATCACACTAACCTTGCTGTAACGAAGATCCTGAATCCGCCAGCTGGCGGACAGGATGACACAATGTTGAAACCGTCCTCCAAAACGCGCACCCAACTTTTCAAACAAGAATTGGCAAAATATTTCATCAATGCCACGATTCGCAAAAGCCTCGGCGAAGAAATCAAAGGCGCCTGCGGGCAACTGGCCTCTTAGATGCATTTTTACATTGTTACATTGCTAAATTGTTAGGGAAATAAACAATGTGACAATGTAACAATTTAACAATTTGAGCCCAAGCTTGACACGGGCAGATTTTGGTGGTAGTTTTTAAAGTTAGAAATTATATGCTGAAGTTCATTGAAATTTTTTATAGACAAGGTCATTTTTTTGTATTTTTTTTGAAAATTGATAACGGAGAGAGTTATGGGCACGATTAATTCAAGGAAGAAGAGAAAGCGGTCTGTTGCTAGAGTTGGCGACCCCCGTATTGGCAGAGGTGCGGTCGCTGTAGATGTGCAAAGAGATCGTAGGCATTGTTGGTCTTTTATCTTGTATTTTGGCAATGGCAGTTGCATGTCGAGTGAGGAGTCCTATTCATCTAAGAAGAAGGCGAAGACACAAGGCGTGGTTAAGGCTAAAAG
>JBAXHR010000069.1:0-6119 GCA_037138835.1 Candidatus Moraniibacteriota bacterium
AACTTGGCCATTTCACAAGCTTCATTGTGCTTGGTGGTGATCCGCACTTCATCCAAGTTGAAAATATTTTTGAATTCTGAAGAGCGAGTTTGACTTTCCTTAAAAACTTGATGTGGACATTCCGCCACCACAAGTTCCAGAAAATCTTTGACAATGCGCAATTTGTAATTCCGGAAATCCTCTTTGGCGATCAGGTCTGTTTTGGCACGATGATATTTGAAATCATAAATTTGATTGTGAAACATGCGGTTTTCCACCACGAAATCCGTCAATTTGGCTTGTTTGGCGTTTATTTGCTTGGCCAAAAAATCACGCATCCGCAGAAAGGGAGCATATTGACTATAGTCCTTCACCCACCCCAAAATGGTTTTGAGCGAAACTTTGTGTCCCAAACTTTTTTCAAACCAAGCGACAATTTCTTCGCCGGTTTTGAGACGATTATACAAAATAAGGCTTTGCAAAATCACTGCCACGGGATGCTGACGATTTTTGGTCACCAAAGGGGTGAATTTTTTTTCGCAATGTTGGCACAAAAAAACTTGCACGGTTTCGAACTTCTTTTTTCGGAGGCCAGTTTTGACAATCTGCGAGGAATGGCAATATGGACAAATCAAAACTGGCTTGATTTCAGACAAGGGTTTGGTTGCAACTGGTTTTTTCAAATTTGACATACGGATAGAAGTCTAGTGAGTAGGAATGCTTTTTTTGCTGGCACCCCAAACACGGTCCCAAGCTTTTTTCAAATTCAGAATTTTCAATTTGTTGGGCGGATATTTGTTGAGGATTCCCAGGAGCAACCCGCGAAATTCTGGTTCGTCAATCACGATGGTGAGAAAATCCAATTTGGAAATTGCCAAGTTGCAAATTTGAGCAGCCATTTCCAGCTTGCTCAAGGAACTTTTCAGGTCCGTGAATTTTTCGCCATAACTTTCCGCAATCAAGCGGGTGATGTTTTTGGAAAGGTCATACAAAATGTCCAGCTCTTTTTTGATTTTTTCGGATTTGCGATATTTTTCAGGAAGCTTCAAGCGAAAAATATCCGCGCTCAGCATGGTGGTGTTTTTGTAGACATCCAGATCTCGAAAACTCTTGATGGCAGTTCTGACACGAAATTTTTTGTATTCCAACATAAGACAATTCCTTTTCCCCCTCTCCTGTCACGAGTATGTGACATCCTCTCCCAAAGGGCGAGGAAGAAAAGGAAGAAATTTATTCCCAAACCTCTTCCGAACTTTTCAAAAATATCCGAGGAAATGCCTATTTTTTGGCTATCGCAAAGCAAAATTTGGCATTTTTGCCGTTTTTTGCTTTTGCAGAGCCACAAATTGACTTTCATCTCCCTGGTTCGCGGGATTTCAGCTCTCGAGTTTGGATGCGGGATTTTGCGTTTCCAGGGGCGCTATTTGCTTATTTTTTGGCTTAAAAAATCATTTATTCTCAAAAAATTATGCAGACTTTAGCACTGGTTTCTCCTTGTTTGAAATTTGAAATCGAGAGATGACTTTTGCTGAAATTCCGTGTTTTTATTTGACAATCAACCAGTTGAATTTGATGTCCTCGACAATGGCAGGAGCGTCTATTTTGACGGTAAATCCAATGCCATCTTCCACTTTGGTTTCATCATAGTAGAGCAATTTGCCTGCTGTTGAGCCTCTGGAGGTGATGTAGAGTTTGACATTGGCATTGATTTGAGTGGTCAAGATCTTGGCTGATTCGAGCTCTCCAGCTTTGATCACGCCAGTGCCAGAAATCTGATCGCCCAATTTGAGGCTATTGCTGGCTTCAATGTCTTTGCCAACAATGGTGTCTGCCGCAATTCCCTTGGCTTTGAGGCTGCCATTTTTCAAGTCGTAGATGCCTTCGCTGATGGTCAAGAATTCGGAAAGGGCTTCATTTTGGGCTCGCAAAGCGGCATATTTTTCATCAAGGGAGGTTAGCTGGGTTTGCATGGTGGTTGTCGAGGAGGCAAGCTGCTGCAGTGCGCCGACGAGGTATGGCATGATGAAGTCTGTTTTGAGTCCGAGCATGCCGGTTTCTGAATTGGTGATGGAAACTGCTTCTGGGATGATTTTTTGCACATCTTGAGCGATAAATCCAATGTTGTTTTTGTCTCCTGTGATGTAGTCGAATTTGGCTGGTTTGAGTTGCATGATTTTTTCTAGGCTGTCGGGAGTTGGGTTGTTGGAAAAGTAGGCGATGTTTTCTTTGAGTCTTTCGTCTGAGCTGTATACCCAAGCGGCGGCGCCGAGATAACCAGTGCCAGCGATGTTCAGTTTGTAGGTTCCCGGTTCCGTCGTCCCGATGCCGACATTGCCGTTATCTAATACCGTCACTAAACCTGTCCCAGCTGAATCAAGGGTTTGAAAATTGATACCAGTCGTTGTACCTGCACCTTTGATTTGAAGTTTAGCGGTTGGATTTGTCGTCCCGATGCCGACGTTGCCGCTTGCTTTGAATGTAACCAATGCGTTACTAGTATTGTTTGGTGCGAAATGAATATCCTCATAAGCACGAATCAGCAAGTCATTCGCAGTTCCCCCAGCACCATCAGACCGACGCAAAGAAGCGATTACATTTCCACCAGCATCTTGACTCTCAAACAAAATACTATCTGCAACCTCGGAACCCCATTTTGACACAACCGAACCTGCTACTTCCAACTTATACCCTGGTCCCGTCGTCCCGATGCCGACGTTGCCATTGCTTGATAGCCTCATCACTTCCGCTACACCAGAACCATTTGGCCTTGTACCAAGAGCGAGATCAAAACTATCATTTCCGTCTGTTGCATTAGCTTTTTGAGTTTGTATATATCCACCAGCAACATAATCACCAGCTGTATTATATTTCCCTCTGAAAGTGATAGCCCCACCAACACCTGTTGCAAATGATGTTGTATCATCAATCAAAACCGTTGCTTTTGCTGTACCTGATATTGCCCACGCTGTTCCCTGAACATGAAGTTTGCTCCCTGGCGCCGTCGTCCCGATGCCGACGTTGCCATTGCTTGATAGCCTCATCACTTCCGCTACACCAGAACCATTTGGCCTTGTACCAAGAGCGAGATCAAAACTATCATTTCCGTCTGTTGCATTAGCTTTTTGAGTTTGTATATATCCACCAGCAACATAATCACCAGCTGTATTATATTTCCCTCTGAAAGTGATAGCCCCACCAACACCTGTTGCAAATGATGTTGTATCATCAATCAAAACCGTTGCTTTTGCTGTACCTGATATTGCCCACGCTGTTCCCTGAACATGAAGTTTGCTCCCTGGCGCCGTCGTCCCGATGCCGACGTTGCCGGTCGTATCTATGACTAATCCCTGCGTAAAACCAGCGCCATAACTCAACGATACGCCATTTAAACCATACAAGTCCGCACGATTACTCCTTGTCGTCACTACTGCACCACCACTCGTGGCTGATATATAACCATTAACAATAAGATTTCCATCCGTCTTTATTGACCCAGCACCAGCTCGATACAAATTCGCCGTGGCATCGCCAAAGTTAATTCCCAAGGCAGCCGTAGTTCCACCATTCAGTGCTAACAACGCCACCGGCGCTGTCGTCCCGATGCCGACGTTGCCGCTACTATTTATCCTCATTCTCTCGTTTGCCGCCCCAACCCCGCCTGTGTCAAAACTTATATAGCCAGTACTTCCAGTTTGCCCAAGTAACAATTGCCCATTTGACGCATACGACAACAAAGCAACACTATCAGCAGCTAAGTTGGTACCCCCATTAACATAATTATGAGCAGTTGCTAAAAATTGACCAATAAGCCCTGTTGTAGGAACAGTGAAGTCGATGGGTATATAGCTAGTTCCAGCTACACCACTTTCAGCAGCTTGAATTAACCTTATTCCGCTTCCAGAACCACCACTAGCCGAGCTAACATCCAACTTTGCACCCGGACCCGTCGTCCCGATGCCGACATTGCCACTATTTAATATAGTCATTTTCTCTGCCATTGTAACGGCGGAATCTTGAGCGACCGTTTGTGTGCTTGCAGTTAAAAATCGTATTGCTGTACCGTCCATAGTAAGCGCACTGCGTGCAGCGTTAATACTTGTTGCAGATACATACGAATTAGATACCGTACTTGGTTTTACACCATAACCGAGAGTGGTACCACCACTCGAATACATGGAACCCAAAGTGAGTAAATAATCGTTAGCGCCGTTATAGATTCCCGCTAACACCAAGCTACCGTTAGATGCTGCAGCTGTTCCAGCCAACACAGCACCTGTCACATGTAGTTTCTCACTTGGCCCCGTCGTGCCGATGCCGACGTTGCCAGTGTTGGTCACGGTCAAAAAAGCATCGTTGTCCAACAAGCCAATTTTGAATTTGCCCGAGTCATCAATGTTTTCAACGCCTACATAGAAATCCGTGGCGTTACTATTGTTGTCAAAAATCAAAGCCACATTTTGAGCGTCATTGCCTCCCAGTGTCAGCGTGGCGTCATAAACACTAGCGCCTTTGATTTGCAGTTGCCCAGTGGCGTCAGCTGAGATGGTGGAATAGTTGGTAGCGTCATAAGAAAAACGCATTTCATTGGAAGTGCCATAAAGCGACAGCATCGAAGCTGGAGAGGTCGTGCCAAGTCCCAATCTGTAATTGGTGTTATCCCAAAATAGTTGTGCGTTGTTTTGATTGTAAACTCCGCTGGCTCCTGCAAAGACCAAGGAGCCTTGAGTGAATTGAGCGGCCGTGCCCGTGCCGCCATAACCGACGCCGATAGTTGAGCCATTCCAAGTTCCGGCGGTGATGGCGCCAGCGAGCGCAACATTGCCCGCTTCATCAACTTTGAATTTCTGCGTGCCGCCCACTGCCAAGCCCAGCAAAGTCTGTCCTGAAGTTGCACTAGCTGGATTGACATAAACCGTGCCCTGGGAAACACCAGTGCCAGTTGGCGCGCCTGTGATTTTGATGAGCCCATCCCCAATCAGATTGTTGGCATTGATCGCTTGCGGGACAGCGCCAATTCTTTTGCGGGGAGACATTTCACCATCGCCAGCCACATTGACCGTGAGATAATAGCTGTCAGTTGAAAAATCCAGTGTCATTGCATTGCCAGTGCCAGACCCGAGCATCACTGAAAACATTCCATTGGTCACCTGCACATCTTGACTGCTATTGGCGGCCGTGTAAGTTCCTGTCCACAAAAGATTACCCCCAGTTGAAGCGTCATAAATTTTGAAAACCATATCTCGCTTTCCATCTGCCACTGAGACGCCCAGATTGTCCGTGAGTTTTCCTTGATAATTGATTTGTTTGTTGATGCCTGTGGCAGCGTGGGAAAAAGAAACTGCCAGCAGAAAAATTGCCAAAACCAAAAAGCCCAAACCACCCATTTTTCCAAGGGTTTGCGTGTTTTTGAAAAACTTTCTTTTTGTTTTGGATTTGTCTAAAAACATTTAGAAAATTGCTATTTTTTATTTTCTTTTTCTTTTTTTAAAGCCAAAATTTAAGCTTTGAAAAAGATTTTTCCACAGTGAAATTATATCACAAAAAAACATTTTTTGAAATGTTTTTTTGCGAAGTTATCCACAGGGTTTGAACTTATGGCAACAAACTCACCAGCAAAAAATTGCAAGGGAAATTTGAAAATATTTTCCATAGAAAAAATCAGCCTTGGATATCATTAGATTTCACTTTTTTTACAAAGCAAAATAGTATTAGGGGAAATGTCCGCCAAAGGCGGATGTGCCTCGGGCGCAAAGGAAAAATTCTACTACGCCAGCATTCACTATGCCAAACGCCAAATGACCTGGCTCAAGCGCAACCCCCAAATCCACTGGCACAGCGATTATGAAACTATTGAAAAAGAAGTGGAAAAGTTTTTGGGTAAATAAAAAACCACATACTGCCTAAAAAAGCACAGTGTGTGGTTGTAAAAAAAACATCTCATTTCCCGCCGAGCTGCTTGTACTTAGCAAGTGCCGCTCTCTCGACATCGTTGTTGTTATTATCGAGATAGATACTATATGCTTCATCAGGGTTTGTGATGCGAGCAATTTTCAGCTTCATCAACTCCGACCACTTTGCAAACGCAGCTCTCTCGACATCGTTGTTGTTATTATCGAGATAGATACTATATGCTTCATCAG
>JBAXHR010000070.1:0-6111 GCA_037138835.1 Candidatus Moraniibacteriota bacterium
ATTTTGCTTTCAATTCATTGTTCCGCCTGTTCAAATTATTGATGGCTTCGTATATTTTTTCAAGTTGCCCAATGTTTGCATTCATTTCCGTTTGAGTGATTTCATCGAGATTTTTCTGCTCGAAAAGTCGCTTGAGCTCAGCATACAACGCAACAAACTGGGGATCTTTTTTGTCGAAATTGTCAGTCAACGCTTCCCTGGTTTTCTTGAGCGTGTTTTTGAGCTTGTCAGCAATCACCATTTCCTCTTCGGACACTTTGCGAAAAGCAAAAAGAATATCTTCCAAGGCAAGGTTGAGCAAGTTGGTTGTTTCAGTGCCACCAGCAAGTGATTCCTTGAGATTGACAAGATTAAGATGATTTGTCGTTTCATTATAAAGCAAAGCCAGTTTTTTGAAATCTATTTTTTCCAAAAGTTCATAATGCCCCATAAGGCGAATAATGTTGTATAGATTTTTGGCACTTGCAAGCGCTTTTTTGATTGCCAAAATTTCTTCTTTGTTGGAAATTGCGGTGATTTGCTGAGAAAAAATTTCAGCATTTTGCAAATCAAAACGAAAAAGTTTGTCCTTGATTTGAGTTATTTCTGCTTCCATTTCTTCTTTGGAAAGAAAAAGTTGAGAATAATGCCCGATTTCATCGCCCAAAACCTCTTTATCTCGCAACTCATCAAAGTAGGCTTTGTTGGTGGCATCAAATTCCTTGCGAATATCGGCAAAATCCACCACATAACCAAACTTAAAAATTCCATAAGGCCTGTTCACACGCGTGAGTGCTTGCAAGAGATTGTGCTTCCTGATAATTCTGCCAACATACAATTTTTTCAACCTTGGACAATCAAAACCCGTCAGAAGCATATTATATACAAACAACAAATCAATTTTTCCGGCTTTGAAATCTTCCGTGGCTTGCTTGCGTTCGTCCTTACTGCCAGAGTCATGCAAAATCAAAGCCCCTCCCAAGCCTTCACCTTTGTTTGTCATTGAGGCGTCTGCACTATTATGCAAGGCATAATTGCCAGTTTTTTCAAAATATGATTTGAGTTTTTGGGAATATTTTTTTGCAAAAATTTCAGACATTGTGCGGGCTTGTTCTGAGCTGTCGCAAACCACCATTGCCCCAAAACTGTCGTCGCCATACATCATCCGACTTTTCAAAAAATCTGCCACGATATAGTCCAACATCGGTTCGACAAATTTTGGATGAGCATAAATGGTTGTGCGGTCAACGGCTCCCTTGAGAATTTCCACTTGTTGCAGAGCTTGTGCCAATTGAATTTTGTAATTCGTTTCAATTCCCTCACGAATCAATTTCAAGGTGTATCCATCGGCAATGGATGAATTGTAATAGTAAGTGTGGATATAGTCGCCAAAGATTTCTTTTGACACACTATCGCCCTTTATCAAAGGCGTGCCCGTAAGCCCAAACAAAATAGCATTCCTGTCTGATGATCTCAGATTTGCCAAGAAACTGCCCTGCAAATTATATCCGCGATGAGCCTCATCCACAAAATAAATTCGCTGAGTGTTGAGATTATAAAAATCATTGTCCAAAACCACTGATTCCTCTTTGAATTTCTGAATATTAACCACTGTGATTTCCGATTTTCCTTGCAAACCGTGAAAAGCCTTACTGGTTTGAAAATCTTTGACAAGCTCCTCTTTTGAATTGACAGTATGCACCACCAAACCCCGGCTGGAAAATTCTTTTTTGGCCTGAGTGAGTAAATCCAAACGATCTACAATGAAATAAAATTTTGGGACAATTTCTTGCTTTTGAAAATAATCCGTCAGATATCGGACATTATAAAAAGCCAAGGCTGTTTTTCCGCTTCCTTGCGTATGCCAAATGATGCCCTTTTTTTCTCCCTTGATTATGCTTTTCTCAATCGCCTTGGTGGCAAAAAATTGCGGATAACGCATAATGTGCTTTTGAATTCCAGCTTGCTCTTTGACAAACGCGATGCCATAACGCAAAAACATCGCAAAGCGATCCTTGCTCAAAAGCGAAGTCAAAATTTTGTTTGTCGGCGAATTTGGATCTTTGTTGGTCAAAAATTCTGGGCTATGTTTGATGACATTAAGATTGTTGTCGCTAAGCACAAAATTTTCTGTTTCCTCATTTTCCGCTTGCAAAATTTTTGCCAAATCCAAAATTTCAACTTTCGCATCTTCCCTAAAAGCATTAAAGAATGCTTTCTGATAGGAAGCACTTGCATAATAAGCTCCTTGCAATTGATCACCACCCTCACTGTCATATTCCATATTGTTGGAAAAAATCAAAAGCTGAGTGGCATTGATAAATTTCCTGAATTTTTTGTTTTGAAAACGCACATCAATGCGATTTCGTTCTGCCAAAATGCCTTCAGCATTGTTTGGCTTTTTCACCTCCACGAAAGCCAAGGGCATTCCGTTGATCAGCAAGGTAATATCTGGACGAAATTCATCCTCACCATTTTTGCAAGGAAGTTCCGTCACCACATTGAAAGAATTATTTTCAAAATTTTCAAAATCAATCAATTTCGTGCCATCAGCAAGAAGCATTTCATAAAATTCTTTTCCAAGGTCTTCATTATCAAGCGCCAAACTCACTTTATCATAAAGCCTTTGAATATCGCCTTCATCAATTCCTTTGTTAATCTTGGCAATACTCTGAAAAAAAATATCTTTGAAAATATTTGTTTCTTTGTCCCATTTTGCCTGCTTTAGCGAGATATATTCATAACCCAAACGACACAGATGCAAAATCGCCGGTATTTTTACTCTTGTGTTTTCATTAAATGCCATATATTTTTATATCTTCCTAAAAAGTAAATCCAGAACCTCTTTCTCCCATTTTCCCACAAAAAAAGCCGACTGTAAAGCTGGCCAGCAGAAAAAACTCTTTCAAAAATTAGGCTATTTTTCTCATATCCAAGCCGTTTTCTTCATTTTTCAAATTATTTTTCATTTTTTTCGATGTAGAAGATTTGGTTTTTGCTTTCTTCTTGATCTTTTTCTCCACCGTCTTGAGCACTTCCAAATAATCTTTTTCCACCGATGAAAGCGTCTTAGCTTGATATTTTCGATACTCGCTTTCAGCCTTATCCATAGCCTGTTCATGGCTCACACTTCCTGCATCCAACAAGAGCTGTTCTCCTGTCACTGTAAGGATGTTATCAAGATGCCTCACCCAATCCACCATTTTCATCGGAACCTCACGCTCCGCCTGACGCTCAGCAAAATCAAGATACCCAGAAACAATTTGCCCTAAAGCGCGCAATTCTTTTTCACCAAGATAATTCTTGGCAATTTTTGCATCCTTGAGCTGTGGTTTTGTGCCAGAAAATGTTGCGAGACCCATAAAATCTTTTTCAGCATCGGCACGATTGTAAATAACTTCTGCGGCAGTTTGTCCATGCACCGCATAGTGCACTTTATTTTGCACTTTTTTGAAAAATTCTATTGATATTTTCGTATTTGCATCATAATCGATACTGGTCGCATAGATGTCTAAAATTTGGCGATAAAAAACTTTTTCACTGCTACGAATATCCCGAATGCGTTCCAAAAGTTCTTTCCAATGCCCACCACTGCCCAAGTTCTTCAATCGATCATCGTCCATTACGAAGCCCTTGACAATATATTCCTTGAGGCGTGCTGTTGCCCATTGGCGAAAAGCTGTTGCAATACCACTTCTCACTCGATAACCAATAGCAATAATCAAATCCAGGTTATAATATTCCAAATCCCGAGAAACCTCTCTGTTGCCCTCTTTTTGAACTGTCAAGTAATGCTTGACAGTTGCCTCATGCTTCAATTCAGTTTCTTCAAAGATATTGATAATGTGCAAACTGATATTTTGCTTGGTCGTTTGAAAAAGTTCCGCCAAAGCATTTTGCGTTAGCCATACTGTTTCACCATCAAAACGAACATCAATTTTTGTTTGTCCATCTTCGGCTTTATAGATTATAATTCGTGACTTTGGATTTTCTCCTTGCATATTCTTTATATCCTCCTAAAAAGTAAACTTCAAACTTCCCTTCTTTCCCCCATTTTCCCACAAAAAAAGCCGGGCGTAAAGCTACTGGCAGAAAAATCCAAGCCATTTTCTTCATTTTCCAAAATTGAACTGTTTCACATTGCAATCCATACTCAACTAATCTTCCTCGTAATAATAAGAATAATCTATCCCCTTCATAAACATTTCACGGCTTTTAATTTTGTTAGTCAGGGCTTTTTTCAATAAATTTTTTATCTCCATGCTATCTTGAGGACTTTGTGTCATTGCATTGATATAATCTTTTTTGCCTATCTTGCTCCAATCCACGCATTTTTTGAGGTTTTTTTTCAACATCAAATCAAACCAAATACGAGTGCTTCTTCCGTTGCCTTCCATGAATGGATGAGCAATATTCATTTCCACATATTTGTCAGCCATTTGTTCAAATGTCTCTTCTGGCATTTGTTCAAGCTGTTTCAGTGTATTATCCAAATATTGCGCCGCCGCAAATCGAAAACCATTTTTTGAAATATTTTTTTGTCTGATTTGTCCGGCAAAATCATACAAACCGCCAAATAGATAGGCGTGAATTTGTTGCAAACCCTTGGTTGTGCCGATTTCAATGCTGTCAATAAGTGAACTTTCAAACAAGGCATAAGCTTTGGTTTTGCTCTTTCCGTCGATGCTGTTGTCGCTATAAGTAAACCAATCGAGAAATTCTATTGATTTTTTACTGGGAATTGTTTTTACTACTTCAATAATGTCATCTTGCGAAAAACAATCAGTGGCATATTTTTTTCCATCTGCCGATACTAATTTCAGTTGTATACATTTTGAATACAACTGACTATTTTTTGTTTTCAGGCGGTTTTTGAGCGTTCCCCAATAAACTCTTGGGCGCGGACTGTCAGTAATAGCTGCCACGATATCTACAATAGAAAACCACCACTTGCTATTTTCTTCATCCCAAACAGCACGAACTTCCCGATCATCAAAAAAACGAATTGATATTTTATTATTCATATTATTTATCTAATGGGGTAAAGGTTGATAATTTATTTCGATAATATTCATACTAACTTGCTCGTTATCCTCATAACCCCATTCTACTCTCCTTTCCCCGCCTTGAAAAGTCCAACCAAAAAAGGTTATTTTTGCTTTTTCTTCGCCTCCAAGAGTTTTTTCACCTCCCGATCAAAATCAGAAACATAATTTTTGTCTTGTTTAACCCGATACTTTTCATATTCCCCAAGTGCCAAAGCCTGCGCCACATCATGACTAATTTTGCCAGTATTATTCAAAATCTCCCCTTCATTGAATTTCAAAAATGCATCCAACTTTTCCACCCAATCTTTCATCTTCATCAAAATTCCACGCCGAGCCTGCATCTCTGCATAATCAAGATACATAGTCACGATTCTATTAAGCTGATCAAGCTCTTTTTCATTCAAATAATTCTTCGCAATCACCACATCAGCTTCTCTGATTTCTCCGTTTGGGGAACTCTTCCAAACAGTCAGGCCCATATTCTCCTTATGGCTATCAACCCTTTCATAAATTATTTCAGCAGCAGTTTTGCCAGCAATAGCGAAATGAAGCTTATTTTGCACAGTTGCGAAAAATAGCTTGGTAATCTCTCCAACTGAATCATAATCAGCGCTACATTGAGCATAAATATCAGTAACTTTTTGATACATTCGCCTTTCACTGGAGCGAATATTTCTAATTCTAGCTAATTGTTCCTCAAAATAATCCTGTCCAAAAATAGTCTCGGGATTTTTAAGTCGCTCATCATCCATTGTAAATCCCTTGACAATGTATTCTTTCAATCTCTCAGTTGCCCAAATTCGAAATTGCGTCGCTTGTGTACTATTCACACGATAACCAACGGAAATAATAGCATCAAGATTGTAAAATTTTGTTTTGTAATTTTTGCCATCATTGGCAGTTATTTCCAAAATGGAAACAACTGCCTTTTCATTCAACTCACCACTTTCAAAGATATTTGTTAAATGTTTATTAACAGCAGGAATTCCGACATCAAAAAGTTCAGCTATTTTCTTTTGCGTCAACCAAATATTTTCATCCCGCAAGAAAATCTCCATTTTCACTTTACCGTTTGGCGTAGTAT
>JBAXHR010000071.1:0-5986 GCA_037138835.1 Candidatus Moraniibacteriota bacterium
CCTGACCTGCAATTTTCTCGTGCAACTCTTTGGCGGTTTTAATATTGATAGGCAAATTTTCAAATTCACGCAACAAAAAAGCGTTTACATTGGCAACGCCATCAGTGATCATAGCTTCAATTTCAGAAACCAAAAGGATGCCAAACTTAGTTTTGCGATAAGATGGCTTTGTTTTTGACATAGTACGATTTCGGGATAACAATTTTATTATGAGCGCCTTCCTTAATTAGATTATCAATCTGCAATTTGTATCGCTCAGCAATTTTTTTCTTGGAAAAAATTGCTTCGTCTTCCATGACCATATTATCATAGACAAGATTAACAAAGATTTCTTTGAAATATTTTTCCCGTTTCTTATTGGCTAAAGTTGAATTATTCATATCTCTATATTAGGAAAAAATGGTGCTTTTGTCAACGAATAAACAAAGATGTATTAGAAAATTATTATCTCTTCAGCACTGCCAAATAGGCCTCGGAAGGGATTTGGACATTGCCGATATTTTTCATTTTCTTTTTGCCTTTTTTCTGCTTATCTAAGAGTTTGTTTTTGCGGGTCACATCGCCACCGTAGAGCTTGGCAATCACATCTTTGCGGAAAGGCTTGATCGTTTCGCGCGCCACCACTTTGCCACCCAGCGCCGCTTGCACCGCGATGGCAAAATTTTGGCGAGGCACTGCGCCCGCCAATTTTTCCACAATTTTTTTGCCCTCTGAGCTTGCGCGTTCGCGCGGCACAATTCTTGCCAGCGCTTCCACTTTTTCGCCAGCTAGCAAGATGTCCATTTTAACTAGGTCAGAAGTTCGATAGCCCACGATTTCATAACTCATCGAAGCATACCCAGAAGTGACACTTTTCAAATCATCGTGAAAATTCACAATAATATCCGTCAGTGGAATTTCAAACGAAAGCAAAATTCTTTCCAAATCCAAATACTCCGTGTTCAAATAACTCGAACGCAAAGTTGACATCAATTCCATAATCCCACCCAAATATTGCGCCGGTGTGATGATTTCCAATTTGACAAATGGCTCGGCAATGCTTTCCAAGATCGAAGGGTCTGGCATATCCATCGCTGAATAAATCGTCACTTTTTCCTCATTGCCCCGCAACTTCAATTCGTAAACCACCCCTGGAGTGGTGATGGTCGGCGTGAAATTAAATTCCCTTTCAAGTCGTTCTTTGATAATTTCCAAATGTAGCAAACCCAAGAAGCCACAACGAAAACCCTTGCCCAAAGCTGGATTGCTTTCCGGTTCAAACACAAATGACGCATCATTAAGTTTCAATTTGTCCAACGAATCTCGCATCAAATTGTAAGCATCGCCATCAGTCGGATAAAGACTAGCATAAACCACCGGGCGCACTTCCTTGTACCCTGGGAGACTTTTCGCCAATGGTACGCCACCCTTGATGATTGTCACGGTGTCGCCCACGCGGCAAAAATCCACACTCTTGAGTCCTGTAGCGATATAGCCAATGTCTCCTGCCTGCAAATGATCAGCGGCCAACATTTCTGGCTTGAAATATCCCACCTCAATGACACCACTATCTTTTTGCGTTGCAATCATTGAAATAATATCGTCGCGCTTCACTTGACCATCCACAATGCGCACAAAAGCCAACACGCCTTTGTAAGTGTCATATTTGGAATCAAAAATCAGCGCGCGCAGTGGCTTGTCCAACTCGCCTGTCGGCGCTGGCACTTTCTCCACAATCGCCTCCAAAATTTTCTCCACCCCAATCCCAGTCTTGCCCGAAGCTTCCAAAATTTCTTCCTCTTTGCAACCCAAAACATGCACAATTTCTTTTTTGGTTTTTTCCACATTCGCATTTGGCAAATCCACTTTGTTGACCACCGGGATAATTTCCAAGCCTTGCTCAATCGCCAGATAAAGATTTGACAAGGTCTGCGCCTGCACGCCCTTGGTCGCATCGACCAACAATACCGCCCCTTCCACGGCCGCCAAGGATCTTGAAACTTCATAGCCAAAATCCACATGTCCTGGAGTGTCAATCAAGTTTAAAACATAATCCACGCCACCTTGTGCATAGTTCATTCTGGCTGGCTGAAGCTTGATAGTGATACCGCGTTCGCGTTCCAAATCCATTTGATCCAACAACTGTTCTTTCATTTTGCGTTTTTCCACCGTGCCTGTCATTTCCAAAAGCCGGTCAGCCAAAGTTGACTTGCCGTGGTCAATGTGCGCAATTATGCAAAAGTTTCGAATGTTTTTTTGTAGTTCCATAGTTTTTCTCCTTTTTATCATCGTACTATCAAACGGGAAAAGAATCAACCTAAAGAAGAAATTGCTAAATTGTTACATTATTATATTGCTAAAAAATTCCAAAGGCTCAACCTTCGGAGAAGGTTGAGCCTTCTCTTCGCGTCATTGCGATCCGCCCTGGGCGGAGTGGAAAATAAGTAGCAGAGCAACGCCCTGGATTGCCACGCCCGAGTACAGGCTCGCAATGACAATTTTTTGTGTCGGTTCAATGTCTCCGACTTGTCTATCCGCCTTTGGAGGAAGCCCCATTGTTTTAGTACAATAGATAAAATAAATTCTTCGCAAATACTATCACACTATCGAGCGTGATAGTATTTGCTATTTTTTTCTTTTGTTGAATCAATATCTCCAACGACAGCTGCATTATTTTTATGTTAAATCTCGATATGCTAATTCCCGCATATGCCAGAATTAACATATCACCCTTAAGAACCCATTTTTACTATGTTTTTTGCATCAAGTGTGTCAAAAAAATGCATATGCATTTTTTTGACACGCCCTTGTTTCAAGCAGGAATTTTTTCTGGATTTTGGGTATAAAAAAAGACGAGAGTTGAAATTCCTCTCGCCATCGGCATTCGCCGATTTTCAAAAACAAAGAATACAAAGGCGGACAGGCGGGTCAGATACGGATACTATTGCAATTCCATTCGAACTTGCATAATAATATTTTTCCCTGATGAACCGCCAACATCCGTGTTAAAATATGAATATTCAACCTCCCATTCCTCTTTTTCATACTTTTCTTTGATCGCATTTAAGAGTGGTAAAACACACTTAAACTTGACCTTATCCGGTATAGAAAAAAGACAACAGACATACTTTTCCTCGGATCGAGTTATGGCGTCATCCACTAATTCCACAATGGCTGTCAGGGCATCTTGCATATCTTTTTCCTGAATAGCAAGAACTGCTAGGTGATCTTTCTTTTTCACAGGCATGACTTTTTATTTCAACCAGTTTTATTGTTTTTAAAGAAAAAAGATAATATAAATCATCATTAAATATAACACTTAATTATACTCCTTTAAACCCTTTTGTCAAGCCAAAACGCCAGAAAAGCCTTGGGTGAGGCATTTTTGGAAAATTTCCCCACCAAAAAACCCACCTTGCGGTGGGTTTTGGCTGTTTGAAAACTTGAAATAAATTCAATTAGATGATATTTCCAAGCACATCATCAATACTCTTGGTTACTTCAGGAGCAGGAGTAGCTGCTGGTCGAGGAGTTCGTTCTCCACGAGTTGAGCCTTCTGGTTCATTGATTTTGAGGTTCACGCGAGCATTGTTGCGCGCACCGATCACTCGCAAAATTGTGCGAAGTGCTTTGGCGGTCTGACCTTCTCGTCCGATAACCATTCCCATATCAGCAGGATTTACATCCAGCGTGATGAGAACGCCCATTTCATCAATTTTTCTTTCAACTTTCACATCTTCAGGGGTGTCCACGAGCGCTTTGACAGCGTACTCAAGAAATTCCTGATCCGTTGGTCTTACTTGCGTCATAATTGTGTTTCTTTAATTACTGATTAGTTATCGAGAAAACATTTCAGTTGGTCGACCAAAACACTGACCAAAACATTTTCCTATTTTTAATTATGGTCTTTTTTGTCAATTTTGTCAATTCCGCCTTCGCTTGAACAAAACCAGCACAGTTTTCAAGCAAATTTGAATATCTTGCCAAAGTGACCAATTTTCAATGTAGTAAACATCAAGCTTATATTCATCTTCAAACTGCAAATCTGACCTGCCCGAAACTTGCGCCATGCCCGTGACCCCTGGTTTTATGGTTAGCAAACGACGATGATATTCACTGTATTTTTCCACCTCTCTTTGCTGATGCGGACGAGGCCCAACCAAACTCATTTCCCCTCTCAAAACATTGAAAAACTGCGGAAGCTCATCAATGGAATATTTTTCAATAAACGCCCCCACCTTTGTTTTGCGCGGATCATTTTGAATTTTGTAAAGCGGACCTTTGCGCAAACTTTTTTTCTTGATCAATTCCTTTTCATATTCAATTGCTTTGCGTCCTTCAGGCGTGCTTGGGTCAGTGCACATTTCCCATTTCATATAGCGAAATTTCAAGACCTTGAATTTTTTTCCATCGCCCCCGATGCGTTCATTTTGATAAACAATCGGACCGCCTTTTTTCTTTTCAAAATAAGATTCCAATTTAATTAAGCAAGCCACCAACAGCATCAACGGTGCAAACAAAATGATCAGCAAAATTGAAGCAAAGATGTCGAAAGTTCTTTTGAGAATTTTCCCCCAGCCTTCCAAGGGCGTGTTGCGCACTTCGATAATCGGCTCACCCGAAAAAATCCCGGCTTCCATCCGCGAAGTTTGCAAAGTAGATGGAATAAATTTGTAAGCAATATTATTGATCGCGCAATAGTCAATCAATTTTTCTTGTTCCTCGTCAGTCAAAGTTGAATCGCAAACAATAATTTCATCCAAGCCCTTTTGCTTTTTGATTTCGCGAATTGCTTTGATGCTTCCTGAGTCAACATGATCCACAATGCGATAACCCAAGCTCGGGTCAGCTTCAATAATTTTTTTGATTTTGTCCATTTTGCCATTGCTCCCAATCAAAAGCACTTGATGCACGCCAATGCCTTTGGAAATCAGCAAGCTTTTTTGCAACCTCCGCAAAAGATATCGCCCAAAAGCCACGAAAAGCACCACCAAGAGCCAAGCTGCCAAAATGATAAAGCGTGAAGAAAAAAATTCCCGTTTCAAAAAAATCGTCACAATTACAATCACCAAGGCAATCGAAGTGGCCGAAAAAACCTTCAACGCTTCCCGCCAAAATCGGCGCGTCACTTGCAAATTGTAAAGTCCCTCAATGGCATAAATCAGCAGCACAATTGGCGTCAGCATCAAGACTGAAAGCAAATAGTTTTTCAAGGGAAAATCATAGAGCTTCGGTTTGAGCAATAAAATTTCTGGAATATTGCGAATCACAAAAGCACTCAGTGACGCCAGCACAATCATCACCGCATCAATCGGCACCTGAATTGCACTAAAAATTAATTCTGATTTTTTTTTCATTTACCCTGTTAAATAAGATTTGAGTCTTCAAAAAAAGAAAGACTTTTCTTATTATTTTACTTTTTACTTTAATTCATCACGATGTTAATTTAAGTTAAAACTTAAATCTTAATTTTAAAAAATTATTATTTTTAAAAGTTATTTAACAGGGTGAACCTACGAAATTACAAAAATCGATCATGTCTTTGCGAGTCCGCCAGCTGGCGGACGAAGCAATCCAGGGCGTCGCTCTGTTCTGGATCGCCACGCATTTCCGAGTACAGAAATGCTCGCGATGACAATTTTCTTTAAACCCAAAATGTATCAAACCAATCGATAAGCCGGATTCTGTCGAGAGCAACCATTTATCTAGGCGCCTTGTTACCAAGGCGCTCAAGCGGCACCTCCAGCTCTTTGCAAGCAAAGAGCTGGATACGGCCTTGCATCCAAGTAAGGATTTAGCCGTTTCACCTTTTGTATTTCTACAAAAACTCACCCCTTCTTGCGAAAGGGTGCTACAATCTTTTCAAATTATAGCGTCTCTGCTCGCACCTCTGCCACAGTCCTCGCTACTGCTCGGAAAATTTTTAATTTTAAATTTTAAGTTTTTAATCATTTTTTAATGACTAAATTTTTAATTTTGAAATTTTGATTTCATTTCAAATTTTAAA
>JBAXHR010000072.1:0-5960 GCA_037138835.1 Candidatus Moraniibacteriota bacterium
ATTAGGGAGGCTCGACCTCCTTGCAACCACCAGTAATTTAATTGATTCGGTATAAGACTCTAAGTAAAGGCTAATTTTGCATGAATTTGTACGAATTTTGTGATGCGTGATGTTGACAGGAATCCGAAGCTGGTGTATTATAGATATATAAGAAAGCCCCAAGGGCTTTTTAAAAAACCCAAAATTATGAACAAAGTTTTGCAATTTTTCCAAGAAGCCAAGGTGGAACTGAGCAATGTCAATTGGCCAACCAAGAAACAAATCATCAGCTATACGATTTTAGTAGTGGCTGTCAGCGTGGCAGTAGCACTTTTCCTCGGCGGCTGGGATTGGATTTTTAGTTATATTTTGAAAACCTACATTATTAAGTAAATACGGATAAACACTGATGGGAAGCTGATTAACACAGATCACGGATATCCGTGATTGGTGAAAATCCGTTATTCATCCGTGAGAATCAGTTATCAACGAAAATGGCGAAGCAAACACAACATCATGGATTGGCTTGGTATGTGATTCACACTTACTCAGGCTATGAAGACAATGTCGCACGCAATCTCAAACAGCGTATTGAATCAATGGATATGCAAGACTTGATTTTTGATGTGATGGTGCCGACTGAAAGCAAGATCAAAATCAAGAATGGCAAGCGTACTGTGGTTGAAGAGCGCATTTATCCTGGGTATGTGCTGGTGCAAATGATGGTGACGGATGCTTCTTGGTATGTGGTGCGTAACACGCCGAATGTGACTGGTTTTATTGGTCTTGGCACAACGCCAACTCCAGTTGACCCTCGCGAAATTGAAATGCTCAAGAAAAGAATGGGCGTGTCTGAACCGAAATACAAGATGGACATCAAGGCAGGCGACGCAATCAAAATCAATGACGGACCGTTTAAGGATTTTGATGGCAAAGTGCAAGAATTTGATGAAGAGAAGGGCAAGGTCAAAGTGCTGGTTTCTATGTTTGGACGCGAAACGCCAGTAGAATTGGACTTTTTGCAAATTAAGAAAATCTAAAAATACAGATAGTGAAGTGGCTCCCCGCACCCAATTCCGAATTCAGCCTTGTGGAAAATTGCTGATTGCTTCTCGGAATCGCCTGCGGCTGAGCTGGAGATAATTTAAAAATTTATTAGAGAATTGGTGCGGGGTGCTCATTTTTGTAGCTACTCGTACCTCGTAGACAAAAATGGCAAAGAAAATCAAGACAGTTATTAAACTGCAAATCGTGGGAGGAAAAGCGAATCCAGCGCCACCAGTGGGACCAGTTTTGGGTCAGCATGGCGTGGCAATTCAGGAATTTTGTATGCGTTTCAATGATGCAACCAAGGACAAGATGGGTGAAGTGGTGCCAGTGGAAATCACAGTTTATGAAGATCGCAGTTTTGATTTCATCATGAAAACTGCCCCAGCTGCCGAACTGCTCAAAAAAGCTGCAGGTGCTGCCAAAGGAGCTGCTAATCCACTGAAAGAAAAGGCTGGAAAAATCAGCAAAGCTCAATTGGAGGAAATTGCGAAAGTGAAAATGGTGGATTTGAATGCCAATGATGTGGAAGGTGCCATGCAGATTATTGCTGGCTCAGCCAGGTCAATGGGAATCAAAATCGAATAATCCCCGCCAATATACGAATCAATTACTAATGTACTAATGAATTTTTCCCCCTTTGGAAAAGGGGGACTGAGGAGTAATTATGATTAGTATATTTGTATAAGATTAGTAATTTAGTGGGAACTTTCGTGTGCTAAAAGTTAATTTATTTTTTTGTGGCAGATGTGATAATAAATATCATTTCATTATGACCACGCAAACATTATGCAAAGAGGAAAAAAGTATCGCGCAGTGGTGGAAAAAATGGATTTGAAAAAAGTCTATGCCATTGAAGAGGCGCTCAAGTTGGTACATGGCGGCAAGATTGCAAAATTTGACGAATCAGTGGAAGTGCATGTGAAACTCAATATTGACCCAAAGAAAGGTGACCAGCAAGTGCGTGGCACCGTGGTGCTGCCACATGGAACTGGCAAGACTTTGAAAATTGCCGTGGTAACTTCAACCAAAGTCAAAGATGCGCAAGAAGCCGGAGCTGATTTTGTAGGCGGGGAAGAATTGATTGAAAAAATCAAACTTGGCAAGATGGAAAATTTTGATGTTTTGCTTGCAACCCCAGAAATGATGCCGAAATTGGCAGGTGTGGCCAAAATCCTTGGACCCCGTGGGCTGATGCCAAGTCCAAAAACTGAAACCGTGACTGACAAAATCAAGGAAGCCGTGGAAATGTTGAAAAAAGGAAAGGCTTCATTCAAGAATGACAATACTGGCAATGTGCACCAAGTTTTTGGCAAAATTTCTTTTGACGAAACCAAATTGCAAGAAAATTACACTGCTGTGGTGGAAGCAATTACCAAAGCTCGTCCAACCGGCGTGAAGGGTCGCTATGTGATGGCAATTTCAATTTGCTCAACAATGGGACCAGGACTGAAGATTAGCTTATAGGTATTCTCTACGAATTACCTGCCTACCTGCCTACCGGACAGGCAGGCCGGACAGGCAGGCGAATTTTACGAATGTACGAAAAATTTGAGAAAAGGCGCCTGAGGCGTCTTTTTTTGTGGGATAATTTAACCCTGGCAAATAATGCGAAATCAAATAAATTCCTTGTATGTCATTCCCTTGAAAATGGGATAATTTTTTTGTGCTTATCACGCCACAAAAAAAGCGGTTGGGGAAGCTGACAAGGTTGGGTGGGGCTGGTATGATGGAGGATATGGAAAAAACTTTTTCAAAATTGCAGAAAAATATATTGGCTACTGTGGTTTACTACGACGGCTTTGCTTATCCGCTGACAGCTTTTGAAATTTGGAAATATTTGCTCAAGACTGATCAAGCGACAGCTTCAATTCCTGTGGGCTTGGCCTTGATTGTGAAGGAATTGCAAAGTGAATTCTTGCTCAAATATTTGGAAAGCAAAAATGGTTTTTATTTTCTCAAAGGGCGCGGGGAACTTTTTGAAAGGCGCATCGAAAATCAGAAAATTTCTGCTGGCAAATTGAAGCGTCTGCGGTGGGTGGTGCGCTGGTTGAGCTTGGTGCCTTTTGTGCGTATGATTGGGGCTACAGGAGGTTTGGCGATGAAAAACGCCAACCAAAAAAGCGACTGGGATTTGTTGGTGGTGTTGGCAGATGGGCATATTTGGATGGGGCGAACTCTGATAACAGTATGGGCGCACCTACTTGGCAAGCGAAGGCACCAGGAAAAAATCAGGGATCGTGTTTGCTTGAATTATTTTATCACGGAGCAATCTTTGGAGGTGATGACGAAAGATTTGTTTTCGGCCAATGAATATTTTTTTCTGTTGCCGCTTTTTGGCTGGGAAGTTTATCATCGCTTTCAAATCAAAAATCAATGGATCAAAAATCTCAAGCCAAACTATGATTTGCAAGAAATTCAGCCAGTGAAAATTTTGGCGGATACTTTTTGGACTAAAGCCATTAGGATGACAGGTGAATTTTTTTTGCAAAGCGCTTGGTTGGAAAATTGGCTCAAGAAAATCGAAAAAGCAAAAATTGCGCAAAATCCGAAAACACATCAGGAGGGAAGCTTGGTTTATGCGCAAGATGATGCGCTGGTTTTTTTGCCGGTGCCTCATGGACCGGTGATTTTCGAAAAATTCAAAGCGAAGCTGGAGGAGCTAGGCATCGAGCGGTAGTCACCGGCTAGTTTGCTTATTTCAAGCCATAAAATGCCACTATTGCTTGACGAGTGGGCTGGCTTTTGCTAAACTAAAACTTAGTTAGATGATTTAATTGGCGTTTATTTAAGCTATATTTTTATGAAATTTATTACGATTGCACAGGTAGTGGTGGCAATTTTATTGATGATTTCTATTTTACTTCAAAATAGGGGCAGTGGTTTGGGGGGTGCGTTTGGGGGAGACTTTGGGGGTTATTACACCAAGCGTGGAGTGGAAAAATTTCTTTTCTTTGCTTCGGCTTTTTTGGGTGCTTGTTTTATTGGTTTGGCAATTGCCTTAGTGGTTTTGCAGAGCAAATAACGGCGCAATAATTTTTTTAGTTATAACTCTTATTAGTATCAATTTCGATCGAAAAAAAATAACTTGCTTGTTGCCGAAAAATTGGCCAAACCTTGGAAAAACTTTTTCTTTCAAGGATAAGTTGATGGTGGCTTCTTTGTTGTTGGTTATGGCAGTGTCCTTGCTTGTGTGGCTGGCAACTTTTTATTTGAATTTTACCAGGCCAGTGCCGAAGGTGGGTGGGGAATATATCGAGGGCGAAGTTGGGCAACCTTTTTATGTCAATCCATTGCTCTCGCAGACTAGCCAAGCAGATAGTGATTTGACAGCGTTGGTTTATAGTGGCCTGTTTAAATATGACAACAATGGCGATGCGGTGGTTGACTTGGCTGACAGCTACACTGTTTCAGAAGATCAAAAAGTTTACACAGTCAAACTTCGACAAAATTTGCGTTGGCATGATGGGCAGGCTTTGACGGCGCAAGATGTGTTTTTCACTTTCAAAATTTTGCAAGACCCTGCCTACAAAAGTCCAATCCGTCAAAGTTGGCAAGGCGTGGATGTGAGTGTGACTGATGATAGCACGGTGGTTTTCACCTTGAAGAATGCGTATGCTGGCTTTCTGGAAAATTTGACTTTGGGCATTTTGCCAAAACATCTTTGGGAAAATATCGCTCCTGAGAAATTTGCTTTGGCAGATTACAATTTGCATCCCATAGGCTCGGGGCCATACGCTTTCGTGGATTTCCAAAAGGATGCGCAGGGCAGTATCTTGACTTATCATTTGAAAGCTTTCAAGGAATATTACGCTGGCACGCCTTTTATTTCCAATTTCACTTTTAATTTTTATGGCGATGATGAAGCTTTGCTGGCAGCTTATAACAAAAAGGAAGTAATGGGCATGAATAGTTTGGCTTCTGAAAAAATAAGTAGCATTAAAAATATCAAGAGCACTAATATTCACGAGCTGATAATTCCTCGTTATTTCTCAGTTTTTTTCAATCAAACCAAGAGTGTGGTCTTGGCTGATGACAATGTTCGCAAGGCTTTGAATCTTGGGGTGAATCGCGCTGAAATTATTGAAAAAGTTTTGCAAGGAAAAGGGACGGCCTTGTCTTCTCCGTTTTTCCCACAGATGAAGGGTGCTGGCGAACAACAGGTCCTTGCTCAAAATTTGGAAGAAGCTAACAAGATATTGGAAGATGCTGGCTGGAAAAAAGAAGATGGCAGTGAATTTCGCAAGAAAGGCAGCGCTCAGTTGGCTTTTGAATTGGTCACGACGGACTGGCCAGAGCTTTCGCAAACAGTGGAGCTGTTGGCCACGCAATGGCAAAAAATTGGCGCCAAGGTGGAAGTTAAGATCTTGACGGTCTCTGATTTGCAACAAAATTACATCCGCACCCGAGAATATGACAGTTTGCTTTTCGGGCAAGCAATTTCCTTCAATCCCGATCTTTATTCTTTTTGGCATTCCAGCCAAAAGCGTGACCCAGGCCTCAATCTTTCATTGCTAGACAACAGTCAGGTGGACGGCCTTTTGGAAAATGTGCGCCAAGAGCCAGACGAAGCCAAGCGCTTGGAGGCTTATCAAAAATTGCAAGAAGCTTTGACCACTGAAGTGCCTGCAGTCTTTTTGTATGGACCGTATTATCTTTATCCTGTCAGTAGCAGTGTGAAAGGCATGACTATTCAAAACATCAATTTTCCCGCTGCCCGCTTTGGGGATGTCAACAAATGGTTTGTGAAAACTTCAAGGATTTTGAAATAGGTAAGTTAGTTTTATGAGGATATGAAAAAAATGCGTAATTAGTTACGCATTTTTTGCTGAATTGTTGGAATGATCATGAGTAGGAAATAAGTTATACCAAATTAGCTTAATTAGTCATAGAAAGGCGTTGGAGGCTCGACCTCCATTATGGAGGTCGAGCCT
>JBAXHR010000073.1:0-5950 GCA_037138835.1 Candidatus Moraniibacteriota bacterium
TTATTTGTTAGCACAATTTTTATATCAAAAAGGTTTAAAAAAATATGAAGGTTATGGCATCTAGTTTGAAAAAATATTTTCAGATTTTTCTGCAACTGCAGAAATTTAATCTGATGAAGAAAATGGCTTATCCATGGTCCTTTCTCTTGCTTTTAGCTACGGTGGGGGTTGCTATTATTTTAAATGTGCTTTTTATTAAAGTTAATTTTGGGTACATTCATTCATTAGCTGGCTGGTCTTTTTATCAAGTTTTAGCAGTTACTGGCACAGCCTTAATTATTGATGGCGTGATGTGGATTTTTTTTGCCAATCTAAGCGCCTTTACTGAATATATTAAAGAAGGGACTCTAGATGGTTTATTGTTAAAGCCAATTGATGGGCAATTCTTTCTTTCCTTTTCACATGGTGATTTTGAAGATGCAGTGCGAATCATAATTGGTTTGATACTTATTTTTTTGGCGATGAAAAATACAATTGGTTTCGATTTAGTGCATGTTCTTTTATTTGTATTAACTTTTTTCAATGGTGTGATAATTCTTTATAGTTTCAATTTCATTGTTAGATGCTTTACTTTTTGGATTGTAGATGGCTCAAGTTTGTGGTTTTTAACTGAAAAGATCAACACTAACGCGCAGTATCCCACTGACATTTATTCTCAAAAAATTGTGCGGGGGATTTTTACTTTTGTGATTCCGCTAGCCTTTGTGGCGACGGTGCCAGCCAAAATGCTGACTTGGGCGGTGGTTGATTGGCAATTTTTCGGACTTTCTTTCGTGGTGGCAGTCGGTTTTTTTGCCCTGGCGCGCTGGTTTTGGAAGTTTTCACTTAGTCATTATGCGAGTGCTAGTAGTTGATTGGATGCGAATATGCGCGAATATAAAAATGCTAATGAATGCGAATGTGGAAATACTAATGAATGCGAATATGAAAATGCTAATGAACGCGAATGTAAAAATGCTAATTTATGCGAATGTGAAAATACTAATGAATGCGAGTGAGAGGAATGCAAATTTATGCAAATAACACTTTCAAAATATGCGGGATTTTGTGAGGGCGTGGAAAGGGCTTTTTTAATGGTGGAAAAATTGGCGCAAGATTCAAAAGTCAAAAAACCCATTCTGGTGCTTGGCGAATTGGTGCACAACAGTGAAGTGTTGGTTCGCTTGGCAGAAATGGGAGTTGGCATACTAAAGCCCGAGGAACCTTTGGCAGAATTTTTGCAAAAAAATCAAAGCAAAATTGGAACACTGGTAATCACGGCGCACGGGATGGGACCTGAAATTTATGCCTTGGCAAAAAAACTGGAAATTAATTTGGTGGACGCGACTTGTCCAAAGGTGATCAAGGTGCAAAGATTGGCGAAACATTTTTTTCAAAAGAATTTTCAACTGGTGATTATTGGTGAAAGGCAGCATAAAGAAGTGCGTGGAATTTGGCAATGGGGTAGCAGTCAAGCTTTTTTCGTGGAAAAAAAAGAGGATTTGGACAAACTTAATTTGGACAGCAAAAAACAGATCGCAGTTTTGTCACAAACCACCCAAAATCAAGATTTTGTCGAATTTGCGGGGAAATATATTTTGAAAAAATATCCCGAGGCGCAAATTTTGGATTCGGTTTGTCTTGCCACGCACCATCGACAAACGGAAATTGCCCAATTGGCCAAGGAAAATGAAGTAGTATTGGTGCTGGGCGACTCCCTGAGCTCCAATTCCAAAAATCTTTTTGCAATTGCCAATCAGCTCAACAAAAATGCTTATTTTCTGCAAACTGCCACCCAGCTTGATCCTCAGTGGTTTGAAAACAAAAAAACTGTCGCCATCACAGCAGGCGCTTCAACCCCAGCCTGGATAATCGAAGAAGTGCTCACAAAATTAAAGACTTTTAATAAGCAATGGGAAAGCTGAAAAGCTAAAGCCTAAAAAGCTGTTTGTCGCTTGCTTTTTCCGCTTGTTTTCGCTATACTTCAAATAGTAAATATAAAAATACACAAAAATATGACAAAAATATTACTCGTCGAGGATGATCCAATGATTGCGGAAATTTACAAGAAAAAGTTTGAATTGGTTGGTTTTGAGGTGGTTAACGCCGTGACCGGCAAAGAAGTTTTGAAATATGCCAGCGAGGAAAAATTTGACCTCATTTTGTTGGATATGGTTTTGCCAGAGATGAGCGGCTTGGATGTGCTCAAGGAATTGAGATACAGCGGGCGTTATGATGCCAAGCTTAAAATAGTGGTTTTGAGTAATCTGAATAAAACTGATTATGAACGCCAAGCCAAGGAAAATGGGGCAGATGGCTTTATTGGGAAAACTGAATATACGCCCTCTGAGTTGGCTGATGAAGTTAAAAAAGTACTTGCAGAATTTGCAGCCGCTGAAAAGAAATCTGTCTAATTGATACATGAATTGTTTGTCGGTGGCAGTGGCGGGATAATTTTTAAAGCATAAAAGTGAAATATATGATGAGAACACACAGGTGCGGAGAACTGAGCAAGGATAATATTGGGCAACAAGTGTCCTTGACTGGTTGGGTGCATCGCAGGCGAGACCATGGTGGCATCACTTTTGTGGATTTGCGCGACCGTTGGGGAATTACGCAAATTAAATTCAATCCAATGAGCCAGCCGCAGCTTGCTGAGGTGGTGGACAAATTGCGCAGTGAATGGGTGATTAGGGTCACAGGCCGGGTTTTGGGTCGACCAATTGAAATGGTTAATCTGAAATTGAAAACTGGAGCGATTGAAATCGAAGCTTTGGAATTGGAAATTTTGAACAAATCCTTGACACCACCTTTTGAGCTTGATGAAGAAAAAGCTGGTGAGGTGCATGAAAATTTGCGCTTGCAATATCGCTTCATTGATTTGCGGCGCGCCAAGGCGCAAGAAATTTTGCAACTGAAAGACAAGTATATTCAACATATGCGAGCCTATTTTCAGGCTTTGGATTTTGTGGAAGTGCAAACTCCGATTTTGGCGAATTCTTCCCCGGAAGGCGCGCGCGATTTTTTGGTGCCGTCGCGTTTTCATCCCGGGAAATTTTATGCGCTGCCACAAGCACCACAACAATTCAAACAGCTTTTGATGGTGGGCGGACTGGACCGTTATTTTCAAATTGCCCCTTGTTTTCGGGATGAAGACCCCCGCATGGACCGGCATTATGGCGAATTTTATCAATTGGATATGGAAATGAGTTTTGTCGAGCAAGAAGATATTTTTGCGATTATGGAGCCTTTGATGATCCAATTGACGGAGAAATTTTCCAATAAAAAGGTTGTTGGCTTGGCTGAAAACGGGCGCTTTCGGCAAATTCCTTGGAAAGAGGCGCTGACTGTGTATGGTTCGGATAAGCCAGATTTGCGCTTTGATATGCCCATAGCACAAATTACGGAAATTGTCAAGGGGTGCGGTTTTTCGGTCTTTGCGCAAACAATTGAAAATGGCGGGGTAGTGCACGCTTTGAGAGTTGAAGGCGGCGCCAAATTTTCGCGCAAAGAGATTGATGATTTGACGGAAATTGCCAAAAGCAAGCAGGCGAAAGGCTTGGCCTATATTATTATCAAGGAAGGTGGAGAACTTCAATCGCCAATTGTGAAATTTTTGGGTGACCAGTTGGCTGAAAAAATTGTGACCGAGGTTGGCGGACAAGCTGGCGACATTATTTTCTTTGGCGCCGATGAGTGGAAAATAGTTTGCCTAGCTTTAGGCGCGGTGCGCAATGAATGTGGCAAAAAACTGGGGCTCAAGGACAACACAAAAGCAGCTTGGTGTTGGGTGGTGGATTTTCCAATGTATGGTTTTTCAGAAATTGAAAATGGCCGAGTTGATTTTGAACATAATCCTTTTTCGATGCCACAGGGTGGTTTGCAAGCACTGAACGAGAAAAAACCGTTGGAAATTTTGGCTTATCAATTTGATATGGTTGTTAATGGTTTTGAGGCTTCCAGTGGCGCAATTCGCAACCACAGTCCTGAACTGATGTATAAAGCTTTTGAAATTGCGGGCTATGCTAGGCAGGCTGTGGATGCAAAGTTTGGCGCTTTGATTCAAGCTTTCAAGTATGGCGCTCCACCCCATGGTGGCAATGCCCCTGGCATTGATCGCATTTTGATGGTGCTCCATGATCTGGAATCAATTCGAGAAATTTATGCTTTTCCAAAAGATGGCAAGGGCAAGGATTTGATGATGGATAGCCCCAATATGGTGGATGAAAAACAACTCAAAGAGGTTAATATTAAAATTGTTAGCTAATTTTTGAATTATGTTGGAAGAAATAGAAATTGAAAAATTGGCTCAATTTGTGGGCGTGGCGGTCAAGCTCAAAGGCGTGGTGGAAGAGATTGAAGATCACGGGGGAATTTTGTTTCTGAGAATCAATGATCTTTCAGGTTTGGCCAGCGCAATTGTGATTCCGGACAAGGAAAGAGTTTTTGCGATGGCGCAGAATTTGAAGCAGGGTTATTTGGTGGAAATCACGGGGGTGGTGAAATCTTGTCCGCTCAGTGCGCAAGGTTTTTTGTGCGAAGTTGAGGTGGAAACTTTGGCTATTCTTTCGGCTCGCACGAGGCTGAAGAATATGGTCAAGATTGCCGAGGAAGAATAATAAAATAATTGTCTTCGCGAGGATTTTTGTACTCGAAAATCCGTGGCGATCCAGAGAGGAGCAGTGTTCTGGATTGCCACGCCCGAGTACGGGCTCGCAAAGACAACATAAGAAAACAAAATGAAAAAGAAAAAAGCGGGGCATCTTGAGCATGAGGATAAAAACAAAATGAAACTTTTAAGTTGGATTTCTTTTTTGTTTGGTTTTGCCCAGGCGCTACTGCTGTATGTGACTTCGGATTATTTTAGTCAAGCGTTGCAAAGTCACAATGTGAGTGCTTTTTATTTTCTCACTTATGTGGTGGCCTTGATTGGACTGCTTAATATGCATAAGCTGGTCAAGCTTTTGGGCAAATCTGGCTCGTTTTTTTTGTTTTTTCTGCTGCAAATTTATTTGCTCTTTGCTATGATTTTCATCAAACAACCCCTTTGGGGTGCAGTGTTGATGATGCTTTATATTGTGGCGAACTATTTTTCTTGGGTTGTGCTGGATGTGATTATTGAGGAATATTCGGAGGACAAAAAATCTGGGCGCATCCGCGGATTTCATCTGATGATTTTGAGCGCCGGTGTTTTGCTGGGACCGTTTTTGTCAATGAAGCTTGTGGCAATGACTGGGTTTAGCGGTTTGTTTATCGCAACTTTGGTGCTGAATTGTTTGATGCTGGTCGTGGCTTTGGTGGGACTTAAGGGTGTAAATGGAAAGTTTCGCGGCAAACTGACCGTGCAAGATATTGGACTAAAAGTTTTGACCAACAAAAATGTGTTTAACATCTATTTGATTTCTTTGGCCTTGGAAGCTTTCTATGCCTTGATGATTGTGTATACGCCGCTGTATCTGTTGGGACGCGGACTTTCTTGGCAACAGATTGGAATTGCTTTCACCGTGATGCTGGTTCCCTTTGTGGTGCTGGAATATCCAATTGGGTTTTTGGCGGATGAGAAATTTGGCGAAAAAGAAATGCTCATCGGCGGTTTGCTGATTATGGGGTTGGCTTCCTCGGTGATTTTCTTTGTGACTTCCAACTCAGTTTTTGTTTGGTCGGCTATTTTGCTGTTGACGCGAGTTGGGGCAGCCACCGTGGAGACTTTGCGCGATTCTTATTTTTACAAAAAAATTGATGGGCGGGATGTGGATTTGATTAGCTTTTTTCGCACCACGCGCGCCGTGGCTTATTTGTTGGCTACCGGCATCTCGGCAATGCTACTTATTGTTGCTCCCATGAAATATGTTTTTTTGCTGATTGGCGCACTGGTTTTGCTTGGCCTTTATCCCGCCTTTAAATTGGAGGACAATAAGAGCGAGGAGGAATTGAAATTGGAGGAAAATAATTGAATTGTTCAAAAAATGAT
>JBAXHR010000074.1:0-5795 GCA_037138835.1 Candidatus Moraniibacteriota bacterium
AATGAATTGTCAACGCACAAATTGCAGAAAAAAATATGCTGAAAATCGAATCCGCTATGAGGCTGTGTTGAAAAAAAGACTAGCCGATGGTGAGTGGATTGTAGCTGAAGATTATAGGGGCACTGGCATAGCTTGGGGATTGACTTGGGGCGGGCAGTTGGATTATCTCGAAGATATTAATGAGGATTTGTTGAAGCCAGATTTGGAAATTTTGATGAATGGAAGTCGATTTTTGTCTGCGATTGAAAAAGATCATCGCAATGAGATGGATGGCGAGCGAATTATGATTTGTAAAATTTTTCATGAGTTGTTGGCTGAACGCTATGGCTGGATAGAAATAAATGCCAATCAAAAAATCAAGAAAGTTCAAGCAGATATTATCGAAAAAATTTCCGTTTTAATTAACTAAAAAATTGATTTGAATAATTGTCATCCTGAATTTATTTCAGGATCTCGCAGTTAGTCAATAAGCTAAAATAAAGAATGTAGATTTTGATCCGCCAGCTGGCAGACAGAATGACAGGATTCTGAATTATTATGAGCACAAGTTCACTTTTGTATTTGCACAAAAAAACGCTTTCAAGCAATGAAATCAAAAACGATGTCGATTTTTTGCTAGGGTTGTTGGCTGAAAGAGGTTCACAGGTAAAGCGCTGGCAGTCTTATTTGAACGAAGATGAGACCGTGGCGGGAGATGAAAATTTGCATTTGCATTCAGGTTTGATGGAGCAAATTGCTTATCGAGAAGTGATGGTGGAAAATTTCGCAGAAGACCAAGCTTTGTTTTTGCTATGGGCAGCGCGTTTTGGCAAATTGGGAGAGCTCCATGATTTGGGGCTGGATGCGGGCGAGCTTGAAAAAGCTGCCTTTGTCAGGCAGAATATTCTCAGTCAGCTTCAAAGTGATTATGTCAGGGAAATCATGGAAAAGGTTTTGCAAATTTCTGCCCACAAGGAGAATCCAGAGAATGAACAGTTTGATTTGGTCGGTTTTTTTGATTCCTTGCAACGACGCGGACAAATGAACACAGCCTTGAAAATGCTGGAGCGAAAATCGATTGTGCAATGGGATCAGTTGGTGTCGCAGGAGCTTTTTGAGCATCTGCCAATTTTGCTTGGGCATGCTGAAAAATATCGCAGTGCCAAAATTTATTTGCAGAAGAATGCCAAGCAAATTTCTCACGGGGTGGAAAATCATTTGAATCAGGAGCGTCTTGCTGAAAAACATACTGCGAAAATTGAGGAGCTGAGAAATGCCTGGCAAGTTTTTGCACAGGAGAATTAAAGATATGTTTATGCTATATATGAAATTAACTTAATTGATGATGTCATGCTGAACTTGCCTGCCTGTCCGGTAGGCAGGTTTCAGCATCTTCGTTGCAATAAGTCTAGCGTGATTAAGCTCGGGATTCCGGATCCCTGCCTGCCGGTAGGCAAGAAGTCCGGAATGACAAGGCGTAGGTAACTTGCTTGATTCAATATTGGTGATATGAAAATCCAAGTCAAAAAATTTCATCCAGAAGCGAAGATTCCTCATTTTGCCTTGGAGGGCGATGTGGGGATGGATTTGTATTCGGTGCAGGATGTGGTGTTGAAACCGGGTGAGAAAATTTCTTGCTCAACTGGAATTGGGATTAAAATTCCCCAGGGCTATGCGGGTTTGATTTGGGACAAGAGTGGTCCTTCGCACAAATTTGGCATCAAAACTTTGGGGGGAGTTTTTGATAGCAACTTTACGGGAGAATATTTGATTGGGTTGATCAATTTGGGCAAGGAGGATTATGCGATTGAAAAAGGTCAGAAAATTGCCCAGGTGCTTTTTCAAAAAATTGAAACTCCTGAAGTTGAAGAAGTTTCCGAATTTGAGCAGACCAACCGTGGTAGTGGTGGGTTTGGAAGCACGGGTTTGAAATAATTTTTTTTTAATTTTGATATTTCATGAAACAGCAAAATATTGAAGCAGAAATCAGAAGTTTTGTTTCACAAGAACAATATAAGAAATTGTTGAGATTTTTCAAGAAAGAAGGAAAATTTTTGGCCGTGGAAAATCAGATTTCTTATTATTTTTCTGGCGAACAGGATTTGAGAATTCAAAAAAGTGATAAAAGCGCCAAAATTTGGCTTAAAAAAGGTGAAATGCACGCTGATTCGCGAGAGGAAATTGAAGTCAAACTTGATCTGAAGCAGTTTGAAAATGCTGAAAAGTTGTTTGAGGCTTTGGGCTATGAAGTGAAAATCAAATGGTTTCGCAAGCGCAATATTTTTGCATGGCAAGGGGTTAGTGTGATGCTGGATGATACGAAGGGCTACGGTTGCATTCTTGAATTGGAAAAAATGTGCAAAGAAAGTGACAAAGAAAAAACCGTTGCAATGCTGAAAAATAAACTAGCCACACTGAAAATAGCTGAAACGCAAAAAGCAGAATTTGGTGAAAAATTTGAATATTACAAAAAGAATTGGCAGAAATTGGTGAAATAGAAACAAGGATGAGTCGTATTTTGATTTTTTGAAAATAAAATGGCCCTCCGATAATTCAAGAGGGCTGTAAAGGATTAATTGTAATTCAAAGTGCTACCTGAATTACATGGGTTTCCGGGTCAAGACCAAAAACGAATGGCTTACCTGAAAGCACGCTCTTGCAAGAATAGTCTGTGTAGCCACCATGTGGAATTTCAGTAATCTCCCAGGTTTCGTGAACCGCACCTGCTTTGTATGCTTTATTGTGGCTGTCAACATCCATTATAAATCTATCGCCCAATTTCAAAGGTATTTCTCCAGCTTTTGACGATTCCATGGAATTCTCCTAGTTTTTATTGATAAAATGTCGTTGCATTTAGTTCAGAATAAGGATACCCTTAAAACAAGTCTTGTGTCAATATTCCGTTAATCAAATGAAAAATAATTAAATGAAAAATAATCAAAATAAAGTCGTTGCTATATTTTCAGGAAGCAATGATGGCAATGGCGAATATTGCAAACTAGCCGAGGGTTTAGGCAAAACACTTGCTGAAAATAATTTCAGTGTTGTTAACGGTGGTGGACCAGGATTAATGGATAGAGTTGCTAAGGGTGCATTTGAAAATGGTGGTAATATGATTGGCATTCATTTTGAATTTGAAGGACGAAAAGCTAGTAAATATAACACTAAAACCATTATCTACAAAAAGCTTAGTCCTAGACAGAAAAAAATTATTTCAATGGCTGATGCTTTTGTTATATTACCTGGTGGCTTGGGCACTGTGTATGAATTATGTGAGGTTCTTGCGGGTAAGTTCATGGGTAACATAAAAAAAGAAACACCCGTCATATTGGTTTCAAAAATTTTTTGGAAAAACTTTTTAAAGTTGGTGGAATTCCAAGTATCAAGTGGTTTTATAAAAAAGGATTTTCTAAAACAGTTTGTTATTATTGACGAACCAAATGAAGTTATTAAGGAATTGAAAAGATAATATGAAATCCATAACTAAAAAACAATTGGAAGAACAGCGTCTCAGATGGAACAAGCGCGCTGATGGTTGGGATAATGATATTTTACAATTGGAACACTATGCTAATTTTGAGGATGGCTATCAGCGGTTTATGGATTTGTTGAAATCAGAGTTGCGCAGTGTTAAAAAGTTGGCGACAGGCTTGGATCTGGGTTGTGGATCCGGCATTACATCTATTGAACTGGGTAAAAAAGTTAAACAGTTATTTATACTTGATTTGGCTGATGATATGCTCAGGATTGCTCTTCGAAAAGTGCCTAACGCCGTAGCATTAAGGGCTTCTGCTACTGATGTGCCACTGCTTAGCAATTCAATGGATTTTGTGATCAGTCGTGGCGTGGTGGTCTCTCATTTGCCATCTGAAGTTATTGATGATTTTTTTCATGAGCTTGCTCGATTAGTTAGAAAAGGCGGGAAAGTTATTTTTGATTTCATCGCAAATATCGAAACGGTAGAATATGAGAATACATCACCCAAGATTGTGTTTACTAAGGTGCAAATCGAGAAAAAGCTTAGTGCGCTTGGATTTATTGAGATAAAGTTTGATGGCAATGATCTGAATCGTGTAATTAGAGTTTCGGCAATAAAAAAATAATTATAAATAAAAAACGAGCTTAATTTTTAATTTGAAAATTTTATGAATAAATATATCCCCGTCATTGGTATGGAAGTTCATGTGGAACTGAAAACCAAATCAAAAATGTTTTGTGGTTGCAAAAATGGGTTGGGGCAGGAGAGCCAGCCGAATTTGCATATTTGCCCAGTTTGCACTGGTCAACCAGGAACACTGCCAGTGCCAAATCAGCAGGCAATTGAATTTGTGCAATTGGCTGGGCTGGCGCTGAATTGCGAGCTTAATTTGAAATCCAAATTTGACCGCAAAAACTATTTTTATCCTGATTTGCCAAAAGGTTATCAAATTTCGCAATATGACCAACCGCTTTGTGGTTTGGGTAATATGGACATTGCAATAACCAATAATCAAGAAACAATAATCAAATCAATAGGAATCACCCGAATTCACCTCGAGGAAGACACTGGGAAGCTCGTTCATCCAACAGGGGCTAATTATACCTTGGTGGACCTAAACCGCGCCTGCGTGCCACTGATGGAGCTGGTGACGGAACCAGACCTTGAAAATGGGGAGCAAGCTCGGCTATTTTGCACCCGTTTGCAACAAGTTTGTCGCTATTTGGGAATTTCAGATGCGGATATGGAAAAGGGCAATATGCGCTGTGAGGTGAATTTGTCGCTTCATAAAGAAGATGAAGAAAAACTTTCTGGCACCAAAGTGGAAGTCAAAAACATCAATTCTTTTCGTTATGTAGAGAAAGCCATCAACTATGAAATCAAGCGCCAGACGGAGCTGTTGGAAAATGGGGAAAAAGTGGTGCAGGAAACGCGCGGTTGGGACAGCGTGAAAAATGTGACGGTTTCGCAGCGCAAAAAAGAATCGGCGCATGATTATCGCTATTTTCCAGAGCCAGATATTCCGCCGATGGAATTTTCGCAAGCTTATGTGGAAAAATTGAAACTGAGTTTGCCAGAACTGCCTAATGCGAAAGAAAAAAGATTTGCGCAGGAATATGGGCTGAGAAGCGAGGATATTGCCGTGTTGACTGCCCAGCAAGATTTGGCGGAGTATTTTGAAAATGTGATTGGCGAGCTTCGCGAAAAAATTGTTTCGCATGAAATTTCTGCCAGCGAAGAAAAGGCGATCAAGTTGGCAACAAATTATTTGCTCAGCGAACTGCGCAAACATTTGGCGGAAAGCAAGCATGATATGCGAGATTTGAAAATCAGTGCGGAAAATTATGCCGAGCTGATTGGGATTGTGGCGGATGGAAAAATCAACTCCAGCGCAGCGCAAACAGTGCTGAAAGAAATGTATCACACCGGCGGCGACCCTTCGCAAATTATTGCTGAAAAAAATCTTGGGCAGATGGAGGATAGTGGCGAGTTGGAAAGCGCGGTGGACGCGGTACTTGCTGACAATGAAAAATCCGTGGAGGATTTCAAGGCTGGCAAGGAAAATGCCCTCAAATTTTTGATGGGGCAAGTGATGAAGCAAACCGGCGGTAAAGCGAATCCGCAAGTGGTGCTGGAGATCTTGAAAAAGAAAATCGCTTAGTAAATTCGCGTTTTTTCATAAAAAAAGCCTTTTTAAAGCCAAAAATCCTAATTATTTTGAATTGGGATTTTTTGCTATTGACATTTTTTTAAAAAAGAGTATAATATATAGTTAACAAATAGCCTACCCGACGGGCTCAATCCGAACACTCAAATACTCATTTATACGAGCCAAATT
>JBAXHR010000075.1:0-5640 GCA_037138835.1 Candidatus Moraniibacteriota bacterium
GTATAATTTAATTATGGAAAGAACATATATTTTCTGAAAGTTAGTCAAAGACGGCCCTCGACCACATACGACTTGTGTTATACTCAATATATAAATTTAAAGTTTAAAATAAAAATGAATAAAAACATAAAAAGTGAAATCTATATAGCAGTTCTTGTTTTGGTGGCCATTATAATTAGTGGATTTTTTTTGTTAAATAGTAAAAAGAATATTAAACTAGAAGAACAAGTTTCTATAATAACAAAAACAGATAATTCAATCGAGAAACAAAACCAAGAAATAATAAATAGTTTAAATAAGAAGCTTGCTAAATATTTTGGACAATCGAATATTAATAATGAAAAAATATCTATAACAGATAACATGCAAAACAAATTCATAATAGGAAGATACAGCGATGATACCTATTTTTTTGCAGCAAAAGAAGCTGGCGATTGGAATATATTTGATAGCGGGCTTATTGATTATGGTTATCAAGTGAATTGTCAGGATATTAATAAATATAATTTCCCGAAAGAAATTACTCCTGATTGTTGGGATAAAGATAATCTTTTTTTAAAGCCTACTCCAAATCCACAAAGGTTTAGTTCCAAAGCAATATCGCTTGAGGAAATGAATGACTTAACAGCCTCATTCTTAAACTATTCGAAAGACATAAAGCAATCTTATGGCAAATACAATCCATTACATATTTATATTTCTACAAGGTTAGATAATATTATTTTAGGTAATTTTAAATATAAGAATGGAAAAGAAACATATGTAATTGAAGAATTTACTTTAGCTATTAAAATAAGTGGTAAATGGAAAGTTATTTTTCAACAAAAAAATTGGCGAGATTCGAACGATTTCCCATCTTGTGATGTTATAAAAAAATATAATATTCCAGTAAAATTTTTTTGGCCAGAAAGAGAAACTCCTTGTTAGATTAAAATTTTTATGCAAAAAAGTTCCGATAACTTTTGCCACTAGTAATCCTTTCGTATTTTTCTCAATTCTTGGCCACTCAAAAGTTCAAAAGCTATCCTGCTAAGCGAGCCCGGGCCAGTGTTGCTGAACAACAAGCGCCACAAACGGTTTAATTGGCCTGAATCCAAAAAAATCCCAAACGGAAAATCCGTCTCTGGGATTTTTCGTTTTTATAGGCATTTAGGAGGCTGCATATCCGCTAAATAATAATTTTTAGATTTTTCAACTCACCCAATCACTCCCGTGCTACGAAGAACTGGAAAAATACAACTTTCAATAAAACCTAAACTTAAACACCTTGAGCAGTTCGTACCAAAGCAGGCCAAGTCCTGAAACTAGCAGGATTGCCAAAAATTCTTTTGGGCTGATTGGTGCCAAATGAAACAAGCTCGAAAGAAAGGGCACATACAAAACCAAGAGCAAACAAGCAAGCGCCCCACCGGCAACAAAAAGCAGAATTTTGTTTCCCTTAAGCAAAATTTTGTAAGCCAGCCCGTGAGAAAGATTCACCACAATCAACATTAAATTTGAAAAAACCAACGCCACAAAAGCAAACGAGCGCACCGTTTCTTCATTTTTGCCAGTTTTCAAGGCATACAAAAAGACCACGAAAATGGCAGCCAAAATGCCAAGACCTTGAAGCAAGCTGAGCAAAATTGTTTTTTTGCTGAAAATAGATTCTTTGACACTTCTAGGTGGCTTGTTCATTGTGTCGGAGGATTCTTTTTCTGATTCAAAAACTGTTGAACAAGCAGGGTCAATAATAAGTTCCAAGAAAGCAATATGCGCTGGCAACAAAATCAAAGGGAAATCAAAAAACAAAGGTAACATCGCTATCCCCGCAATAGGAACATGCACGGCCAAAATGTAGCCAGAAGCTTTTTTCAAGTTTGCATACACGCGCCTGCCAAGCCTGACCGCCTCCACGATGGCAGAAAAATCGTCATTAAGCAAAACCAAATCAGCCGCCTCGCGTGCGACATCAGTGCCTCGCTCACCCATTGCAATGCCGATATCCGCGGCTTTGAGCGCTGGTGCATCATTCACGCCATCGCCAGTCATCGCCACAATTTCTTTGTTGGCCTTCAGCGCATCAATAATTTGAAGTTTTTGTTCAGGCGCAACTCGCGCAAAAATATTTGTGCTTGTTATGCGCTCTTTGAGTTCATAGGCTTCCATTTTTGCCATCTCATCGCCCGCGATGAAAAGCTCAGGATTTTTGATGCCTATTTTTTTTGCAATATACTGCGCAGTTCCAGGATAATCACCGGTGATCATAATCACGCGCATCCCAGCTTGATATGCCTGTTTGATTGCTCCCGCGGCAGTGTCTCTTGGCGGATCAACAAAACCTAAAAAGCCCACAAATTCAAAATCAAAATCATGTTGTTTGGCCAACAATTCTTTGCCAGCAAAATTGGCTCTTGCTACCCCTAAAATGCGCAAACCTTTCTCCGACATCTCGCTGACAATTTTCAACAGCTCCGCCTCTCGCTTTTCAGAAAGATGACACAAAGCCAAAATTGCTTCTGGCGAACCTTTTGATGACAACAACCATTCATTTTCCCCTTTTTGCCAAGCATGAGACAATGCGAGCAATTCTTTCGCCAATGGATATTCCTTGGTCAAAGTCAATTCAGCGACTGTTTTTTTCTCATCCAGCGCATATTTTTTGCAAGTGCGAATCACCTCTTTTTCAATCGGGTCAAAGGGGTCACGCTGGCTGGCCAAAAGGCTAAACTCAAGCAGTGTTTCAAATTTTGCTGGCAAATTTTGTTGCTTGCTTTCTTTCATTGCAAAAAAATCTCCGCTGCAATAAAGCGTTTCCAATCTCATTTTGTTCATGGTCAATGTTCCTGTTTTGTCAGTGCAAAGCACGGTAGCAGCACCCAAAGTTTCAATCGCCGCTGAACGCCTGGTCAAAACTTGCTTTTTGGAAATTCGCCAAGCCCCCAAAGTAAAAAAAATAATCAAGACAACTGGAAATTCCTCTGGTAGCATTGACATGCTCAAAGCAAGTCCAGCCAAAAATCCCTCCCAAAAATTGCCTCTCGTGAAATAGTAAACAAGCACAAATACCACGCACAGCAAAATTCCAAAAGCACCCAGCCAACGCGCAAAACCCAGGATTTCCCTGCTCAAATGCGTGTCTTCGTTGCTGATTGATTCCAAGCTTTTTCCAATTTTTCCCATTTCCGTTTTAATGCCAGTAAACAAAACTTTTGCAAAACCCCTCCCACTGACCACCAAGGATCCTGAATACAAAAAAGGCAAATCATCCCCTCCCGGCCTGCTTGTTGGAGTTTTTTCATCTCCTGCAATTTTTCTGACAGGCATCGCTTCTCCTGTCAACAGGGACTCGTCCACATTCAAATTTTCGCAGCTCAAAACCACGCTATCCGCCGAAATGCGATCCCCCTCGCGAATGATCAAAATATCCCCACAAACAACTTCTCGACCAGGGATTCTTTTTTGCTCTCCATCTCTGATCACCAGCGCTCGCGGGCTGGAAAGTTCCCGCAAAGCATCCAGTGTTTTTTCAGTTTTTCGTTCTTGAAAAAAGGTTATCCCAATCACCACAACCACAAAAGAAAGCAACATCAAAGAATCTTGCAGATCGCCCATCAAAAAATAAATCGCACCAGCCACAACCAAAAGTAGCAACATCGGCTCTCTCAAAACATTAAGTAGCATTGCCAATGCCCCCCGCTTTTTTTGCGAAGGAAGCTCATTAAAACCATCACGAAGCAAGATCTTTTCTGCTTCTTTTTGTGTAATCCCAACATATTCCATGTCACTATTTGTTTTCATAAAAATATACTTTAGTATTTAAATAGCACCTCCTTTTTCTATTGTACAATATTTTCACCTTCTTGGTTACCAAAAAACAAAACTTCTCGAAAGAAGCTTTGTTTCTGTTTTTTTGATTGCAAGCTTACTTAAAAATTCAAAACTTTTCGGTTCTACCAGCTTTGTAAAGTGTCTGGATTGAGTTTGCTGGGTAATTTCCATTCATAGACTTTCCATCACAAATAACTATAACATTATCAGTCCCACATTTAGGAGGATTCCCGACATGAAAATTCGAAACATCAAGATCCTCCGCTATCATTTCCCCGGTGTAATAAACATGATTTTTATCTTTAGCGTATAAAGTATTAAGTACCTTAAATGTCTCCACATCAACTGCCGGTATAATCCTTCCTCGATAATATGCATGATATGCATCTTTTGTATATTCTTGATCATCGAAAAGCCAAAAGGTTTGCGGATCCGCATCAGCAATTATTTTACCTTTATAATAAACATACTTATAATCCTTAACATAGTAACCGCTCTCAGAAAGAATCTCAAATGAAGCAGGATCCACACCCTCTAGTTTTTCACCTGATTCATAGACGGCATTTTTATCCTTAACATAGGAACCGCTCTTAGAAATAATCTCAAATGAAGCAGGATCCACACCCTCTAGCTTTCTGCCTGAATCATAAACAGCATTTTTATCCTTTGCATAATATTTACTGCTATTATCAAGATTCTCAAAAGTAGCCTGGTCAGCATCATTGATCATCTTACCTTTGTAGAAAATATACTTGTCATCTTTAGCATAAGAACCAAGCAACTGAAATGTTTTTGGATCAGCCTCTTTCACAATTTCATTGGTGTAATATACAAAGTTTTTATCACTAAAATATAAACCTCTAAGTTCTTTAAATGTCGCGGGGTCAGCCACTTTTAAGGTTTTTATAGTCATTGTTAACGAATAGCTGTCCATTTCCATACAAACACGGTCATCTCTTATTTCATAATAAAACCCTTTCGAAATATCAGTTACCTCAAAGCAGGGATCATAAAAAGAGGGGACGACATTACTTATGAAATAACAAAAATACAATATTATTACAATGATTACGGGAATCGCTAATACGGTTATGGGAATCGCTAGAATAGTTAAAATAATGCTGATAAATTTTCTCATAGCTTTTTGCTTAATCTATTTACTTTTCATATTCCAAAATATCTCCGGGTTGACAGTCCAAGGCCTGGCAAATCGCCTCGAGCGTTGAAAATCGAATGGCTTTCGCTTTCCCATTTTTCAAGACAGAAACATTGGCCATTGTTATGCCAACTTTCTCCGTTAGCTCTGTGACGCTCATTTTCCGTTTTGCCAGCATCACATCTATATTGATTATAATTGTCATAATGTTTTTAAATCATTAAATCATTTTCCGACTTTATCTTGGCAGCATTTTGCAAAAGTTTTTGAAGTACCGCAGCAAATGTCGCAATCACAATTGAAGAAAAAACTACCACCATCCCAAGCATAATTATTCCAGGAGTATTATTTCCATTTGCCACATAAAACGCATACGGCATAGCTGTCGCAAACAAGATACTGATAATGATTGCACAATATTTGATCAACTTCAAAGTTTTTACCGATGCCTGGGAAAAAGCATTATTTTTATCAATATAGCCCAAAAGCCTTAAAGCTTGATGCAGTGCAAAGAAAAATGGCACTGCCGTCACATACAAGCCCAACAAAAGAGGACTGTAGCTAAGCGCACTACCCATTTCCGCTTTAATCATTGGCGGTAACACAAAAAGGCACACAAAAAATACAACAGCGCCAAGAAGCACAATAACCCCCTTTAAAAATAATGTTGAGCC
>JBAXHR010000076.1:0-5604 GCA_037138835.1 Candidatus Moraniibacteriota bacterium
GTTTTGACGCGGGCTTGGGCGGGCTGGGGTTGAGCGAGTTTATCATTTTGCAACATCTGAGTTTGGCGAGCGGCGAAAAAATGCGTAGAATTGATTTGGCTTGCAAAATTGGGCTCACGGCTTCTGGCATCACCCGCTTGCTTTTGCCGATGGAAAAAATTGGCTTGGTGAAAAGCGGCGAAAGTGAAAATGACGCCCGCGCCCGCTTCGTGATGATTGCAGCAGGTGGCAAGCGGAAATTGGAAGAGGCGACTGAGCGGATGGAACTACTGCTCAAGGAACTGCTCCCAACAGAAAAGAAAGCGCAAGTGCAACAGTTCGCTGAGTTTCTCTCGCGCCTGCAAGCGCAAATTTATTTGAATTAAAAAGCCTTATGCTGAAGAATTTGAAAAAAAAGTTGGCAGTCAGCTTTCAAGACTGGAAGTTTGCCATTTATGTGATGCATTTGGTTAATGGCATTGCGGGCGGGCTGGTCGGGATTTTTATCCCAATCTATTTTTTGACGCTCGGTTATTCCTTGTCGCAGATTTTCATTTTTTTTATTGTTAACAATTTTGCAATTTTGCTTTTTTCCTTGACTGCGAGTTGGTTTGCCAAGCAGTTTGGTTTGGTGAAAACTTTGTTGTTGCGGTTGGTTTTTCTTTTTCTGAACTTGTTTTTGCTGTATAATTTGAAAACTTTGCCAAATTCATTCTATCTGATTTCAGTGCTAAGTGCCGCTGAGATAGCTTTTTATTGGTTCACGGTGCATGTGGTTTTTGCCAAAAGTTCTGAAATTGAATCCATTGGTGAACATGTAGGCAAGCTTGCGGTGATTCCCAAAATGGCAAGTTTGGTGTCTCCCTTGTTGGGCGCAGGGATAACTGCTTTGTTTGGTTTCAGGGCACTTTTTCTTTTTGCTGGCGGTGCCTTTCTTGTTTCTGTGGTGCCTTTTTTGCTTATTGAAAAAATTCCGCTTGAGGTCAAGCTCAACTTTCATGGTGTGGTGGATTATATTAAGCGCTATAAAAAGTATTTTGTGGCAGAGTTTCTTATGAGCATTCCAGGTGAAATAGAAGGATTTGTTTTGCCAATTTTCTTGTTTTTGACCTTTCGTGATGTCTTGTCGGTCGGTTTTTTGGCGACTTGCTTGGCTTTGGGCGGGGTTGTCCTTACGCTGTTGGTTGGAAAATATTCAGATCGAGTCAGTCGCAAAACTTTTATGCGCATAGGTTCCGTGGTGCTGATAGCTGCTTGGCTTGGCATGTATCTGGCAAATAATCAACTTTCTTTTTATGGGTTGAGTGGGATAATCGGGTTTTTTGGTGCTTTGGTTTTTGTGCCTTTTAGTTCAATTTTTTACATCAATGCAAAAAACAATCACGTTGAAGATTTTGTGATTTTTCGGGAATTGCCAATTTCCTTGGGAAGAATTTTGCTGTATGTGACTGCTTTATTTTTGCTAACTAACATTAAATTGACTTTCCTTTTTTCGAGTTTGCCATTTTTGTTCTTTTTGTTTTATTAAATTAAAAAAATAATCTTTGGAAATTATGCAAAATAATGAAGAAATAAAACCCCTGAAACATTTGGATATTGTTGGGCTTGGCAATCCTTTGTTGGATGTGGTGATTCAAATTGAAGAAACGATGCTGGAAAAATTGCAAGTGAAAAAGGGTTCGATGAACTTGATTGATGAGCGAGAAAGTCAGCGCATTTTGGAGCAAATTGGAGAATTTGAAAAACAACTGACGGCTGGTGGCAGCACTTCCAACATTATGGTTGGCGCCAGTATCCTGGGCAGTCGGACAACTTTTTTGGGAATGGTTGGGCGGGATGAATATGGCAGAATTTATCAAGCCAAAATTGAAAAGAAAGGGGTTTTGTCCAAACTTGCCAAACATGAAAAAAATGTGACAGGTCATTGCTTGATTTTGATTACCCCTGATGGCGAAAGAACCATGCTAACTCATTTGGGCGCGGCGAGCAATTTTGAAGTTGGACATTTGGGCGAAGCGGAAATTAGGGGCAGTAAAATTTTGCATATTGAGGCTTATCAGTTGGAGGATTTGAACTTGCGTCCCGCTGTGTTGAAAGCCATCGAAGTTGCCAAGGAAGCTGAAGTCTTGGTTTCTTTGGATCTTTCTGATAGCGGATTGATAATGCGTAATCGGGAATTTTTGCAAGCGCTGGTCAAACAACATATTGACATTGTTTTTGCCAATGAGCAGGAGGCGTTGGTTTTTGCGCAGACACTTTTGCCTCAGCAGGCACTGCATAAATTGGCAGAGCTTTGTGCGGTTGCAGTGGTGAAGCTTGGCGAAAAGGGAAGCTTGATCAAGCAAGGTGGGAAAGTTTTTGACATCAAACCGCACCAAGTGGAAATGGTCAACACCAATGGCGCAGGGGATATGTATGCAGGGGTGATTTTACATGGCTTGGCAAATGGGTTAGACTTGGAAAAAGCAGGAAAGATGGCCAGTCACCTCTCAGCTTTGGTGGTTGCCAGTGCTGGGGCGCATTTGGATGAGAAGCATTTTAAGGTTGCAGAGGGATATAGGAAAAAGTAACATTATATCTAAAATATAGTTTTCGGAATCTAAATTGGAAATTTTTACTTCCCTTGTTTGCTTTTTAGGACACGCTCTTGGTTGGGAGTTATAACCAATCGCTCAGAATTCGCTGTTGCTCATAATGGTCTAAAAAGCAAACAAGCTCGTAAAAATCAAGGTTATACATTGTGTATTATTATAAAAAATAATTTTAAAACTATGCAAAAAACTCAAACTTACAAAATCAATGACCTTGGTTTGGCCGAGTATGGCAGGAAAGAAATTGTGATTGCGGAAAAGGAAATGCCGGGGTTGATGGCGCTACGCAAGAAATTTGGCAAACAAAAACCGCTGAAAGGTGCAAGAATCCTGGGCAGTCTGCATATGACCATTCAAACAGCGGTGTTGATTGAAACGCTGGTGAAATTGGGAGCGCAGGTTCGTTGGGCTAGCTGTAACATTTTTTCCACCCAAGATCATGCAGCAGCGGCGATTGCCAAGGCTGGCGTGCCAGTGTTTGCTTGGAAAGGTGAGACCTTGGAAGAGTATTGGTGGTGCACGGAGCAGGCATTCAAGTTCGACGGCGGACTGGGGCCGAATTTGATTGTGGATGATGGCAGCGACGCCACCCTGATGCTGCATTTGGGGGTGGAAATTGAAAAAAATCCGAAATTGCTCCAGCAAAGTTTGGCTGGCAAAGGTGAAGATGAAAGAGAACTTTTCAAAATTTTGACCAGAATTCACAGCGAAAATCCAACTTTCTGGAGCAAGCTTGTCAAAGATGTCAAAGGGGTTTCCGAAGAAACGACCACTGGCGTGCACAGGCTTTATCAAATGTTTGAACAAGGCAGGTTGCTTTTTCCAGCCATCAATGTGAATGACTCAGTGACCAAAAGCAAGTTTGACAATCTTTATGGCTGTCGTGAAAGTTTGGCTGATGGAATCAAACGAGGAACCGATGTGATGGTGGCAGGCAAAGTCGTGGTGATTTGTGGCTATGGCGATGTGGGCAAAGGTTGCGCGCAAAGCATGAAAGGACTTGGCGCGCGCGTGATTGTCACGGAAATTGATCCAATTTGCGCTTTGCAAGCCAGCATGGAAGGTTTTGAAGTCAAAACTGTGGAGCAGTCTTTGGAGGAAGCCAACATCTTCGTGACGACCACTGGCAACTGCGACATCATCACAGTTGAGCACATGGCAAAAATGAAAGATGAAGCCATTGTCTGCAACATTGGTCATTTTGACAATGAAATTCAAGTGGAGAAATTGGAAAAATATAAAGGCATCAAAGAAATCAACATCAAACCGCAAGTGGACAAATTCGTATTTCCCGATGGGCATGCCATTGTGCTGCTTTCGCGTGGACGCTTGGTCAACCTTGGCAACGCCACTGGTCATCCTAGTTTTGTGATGAGTGCGTCTTTCACCAATCAAGTCTTGGCGCAAATTGAACTTTGGCAAAAAAAATATGCCATTGGGGTTTATACTTTGCCGAAAAAATTGGACGAAGAAGTGGCGCGCCTCCATTTGGAAAAACTTGGCGTGACCCTGACAAAACTCAGCAAAAAACAAGCTTCTTATATAAATACGCCTATTGAAGGGCCTTTCAAGCAAGAGAGGTATCGATACTAAGTTGAGATTTTTTCGCTTGACAAAAGTCAAATTTATATGATACAATAAAGTTAACAAAAATGTTAACTATTATGTATCATTGGATATGGACAATAATCAATTGGAATCTTTAGTGAGACAATTTGGCATAGCCAAAGATCAAATTTTGCGGGAAGAAGCGGAGATGTTTTTTTTGGATGAACTGGCGAAAGATAAATTGGCTGCCAAGGTGGCTTTTTATGGTGGCACAGCTTTAAGACTTGCTTATAATTGTCCGAGATTTTCTGAGGATATTGACTTGATCAAGCTTGAGGCGATTAAATTTAGTGAGTTTGAAAAATTTGTCAGAAAAATAGTTAAAAAAAATGAAAATTGGAAATTGGCAGATCTCAAGAATAAGCGAAATACGATGTTTGCCTTGTTTCAAATCAAAGAAGAGAAACTGAAACATAATTTTTCTCTCAAAATTGAATTATATAAACCAGCAAAAAAAATTAAGCTGGAAATGCAACTTACTTTGATCAAAAGTCCCGCAAGTCTTTGCGAACCTTTACTACTCGTTCCAACACTAGCTGAATTGAAAAGAATGAAAGAGGATGCAATTTTGGGCAGAAAAAAGGCGCGCGACATTTTTGATTTGTGGTTCATTTCGCAAGCACTGAGGCTGAATTTTGAATTACCTGAAAAACTTCCAGTGTATTTGAAAAAAGAATTTGAAAATGAGTTGAAAGTTTTTTTGCCAAAAAAGTTTTATCCAGTCGTAACTCAACTATATGCAAAAATTAAGCGATAAAATTAGCAGTATTCCGAAGGGATATTTTTCCTTGATGGATTTGCGCAAAATTTCTCAGCTTAAGGACAAGAGTCTGAAGGTTGTTTTGAGCAGGCTGGTTAAAAGCGGAAAAGTGACAAAACTTGGTCAAAAATTTTACACGCTTGACCCTCAAAAAATTGAGCTGGAAAAGTTTGCAATCCAAGTTTATGCTCAAAGTTATGTGTCTTTTGAATCCGCTCTCGCCAGGCAGGGAATTTTAAGCCAGCAACCCTATCAATTGACGCTGGCGACAAGGGAAAGAACAAAAACCATCAAAACGCCTCAGGGTGAGCTTGTTTATCATCATCTCAAGGGGGTTTTATATTGGGGCTTTATTCAAAAAGAAGGAATTTTGATGGCTGAGTCAGAGAAGGCCTTTTTGGATTTGGCGTATTTGTCGCTCAATGGTTATGCAAAGTTTGATCCCGAGGAAATGAGTCTGAATTTGCTGGATCGAAGTAAGTTGAAAAAATATCTGGCAAAATTTGGTTCAAAAAAGTTGAAAAATTTGCTCTTGAAAAATGCTTTGACTGCGAAATTGTTGAGGTAGTTTTCATAATACTGCGCTTGAAATTAAAAAGCTATGTAAGCCGTTTTGAGGCCTTGGCTAGCCATAAAAATAGGTCATGGCACTTAGTCTTCTTTTAC
>JBAXHR010000077.1:0-5455 GCA_037138835.1 Candidatus Moraniibacteriota bacterium
ATATTAAACTCCTGATTTTCGCTGAAACACTTTATTTAAAAATACATTATCTGCTTGCTGACCCTTCTTCGGCGCTTCCTTTTTAACAACGGTCTTTTTAACTGCATTCTTTTTCTCGCCAACCTCCTGCTCAACTTGAGCTTCCTCGTCTTTCAAAGCTTTCCCGGCAAGCTTTTCTTTCTCGGCTCGCTCTTTTTCCATCTGTTCCTTTGATTTGCGATTCTTGCCTTCTACTCTTTCCTCTAGTTCCAATTTGATTGAAGAAGTTCGCTTCAAAATCAAAGTTGCGCGCCCCTGAGCTCTCGGAAGCCAACGCTTCAAACTTGCTCCGCCGCCTACTTGGATGTTGCTGACAAACAAATTTCCCTTGTCGAGTCCAAAATTATTCTCCGCATTTGCCACCGCGCTCCTTACGAGCTTCTCTAGCGGATTGCTGGTTTTCTTCACCAAATGTTGCAATTGAATCAAGGCCTGATCGCAATTCATTCCAACCACGCTACGCGTAACCAAGCGAACCTTGCGAGGAGACATTCTTAAATTTTTGAGTGAGGCTATAACTTTCATATTCTCAAATTGTCGCGAATTTCATTCGAATTAATTCGAATAGCTATTTGCGATTATTAGCATTATTATTTTTTCTTCGCTCCAGTATCAACTTTGGCAGCTTTAGCAACATCTTGCGCTTTTTGTTTGGCAGCTGATTCGATTTCTTTCTGCATCTTGCCTCCATGTCTGGTAAATTTACGCGTCGGTGAGAATTCTCCCAAGCGGTGTCCCACAGTTTCTTCCGTGATATAAACAGGGATGAATTCTTTGCCATTATGAACTCCGAAAGTAAACCCAATCATTTCTGGCGTAATGGTGCAAGCTCTTGACCAAGTCTTGATCGTGCCTTGCGCAGGAGTGGCATTTAAAACCTTCTTGACAACTCTTTCATCAATGTATGGTCCCTTTTTTAAACTTCTTGACATATATTCTCAAATTGTCGCGAATTTTATTCGAATTGATTCGAACAGATATTTGCGATTATTAGCATTATTATTTCTTGACTCTGCGTTTGACAATGAATTTATCACTATAGCGTTTCTTCTTGCGGGTTTTCTTTCCAAGAGCAGGCTTGCCCCAAGGAGTTTTCGGATGTTTGAGACCAATTCCTTGTCGGCCTTCGCCTCCTCCGTGTGGATGATCAACAGGATTCATTGCTGAACCACGCACTTCTGGTCTTTTGCCTTTCCATCTGTTGCGTCCTGCTTTACCAATCTTTTCAGCGCTATGTTCAAAATTACTTACTTTTCCAATTGTAGCATAGCATTCCTTGCTCACCAATCGAATCTCATTGGAAGACATTTTCAATTGCGCCATTTTTCCATCAATCGCCATTAAAATTGCACCCGAACCAGCACTACGAGTCATTTGTCCACCCTTACCAACTACCAATTCAATATTTGAAATAATTGTACCAGAAGGAATATTTTTCAGCACCGTGCGATTGCCTTTCTTGATTGGCACATTCTCACCTGAAATAATTTCCACATCCTGTTTCATGCCTTCGCTAGCAAGCACATAGCGCTTGTCACCATCCTTATAGGAAACCAAAGCAATCAAAGCGCTGCGGTTTGGATCGCGTTCAATTGCCACGATTTTTCCAGGAATATCAAACTTCTGTTGCTTGAAATCAACCAATCGATAGCGCCTTTTGTGTCCACCACCTTGATGTCTGGTTGAAATCTTTCCATGACTGCGACCAGCCTTTTGGGTCATTGGTGCCAGCAAAGATTTCTCTGGTTTTTTGTCAGTCAAATCATCAGGTTTAACAATAGACATATTGCGCCGTCCTGCGGTATTTTTTTTGTATACTTTAATTGCCATAATGGTATAAATCTCTAATTAACGCTAATCTTATCACTAATTATCTCTAATGCTTTTAAACTATTCGCGAATATTCGAGAAAAATTCGTGTCGATTCGCGATTTCTATCAACTATGCGCCTTGGAATAATTCAATCTTATCGCCTTCTTTCAGGGTAATGATTGCTTTTTTAACAGTTGCCTTTGTGCCCTCAAATCTACCATAAGTTCTCTTTTTCGGGACCAAGTTAATCACTGAAATTTTTTCAACCTTGACCTTGTAGAATCCTTCAATTGCTTTTTTCACCTCTGCTTTGGTAGCACCCCTGATAATTCTGAAAATATATTGATTATCTACCAGTCCTGCATGCGATTTTTCCGTAATCCAGGGTTCCACCAAAACTTTATAAGCAATTTCAGAATTTTCAGCAACTTCAAAAACTTCTTTCTTTGTTGCTTTTTTAACGGCAACTTTCTTGGCTTTAACTTCTTCTTCTTTTTTTTCTTCAATTACTGCCATATATTTAGATAAATCACTAATCAACACTAATTATTTCACTAATTATCCCTAATCTTTTTTAAAATCCATTCGCGATTATTCGAGTTTGAATTCGAGTCTATTCGGGATTTATTTAAATTTTTCTTCCAAGAAGGCAATTGAAGCCTTGCTCAGGAGCACAAATTTGTTGTTAAGCAAATCATACACATTCAAATCTTTCGTTTCAATATTGGCCACTTTCGGAATATTTCTGCTGGCAATGGACATTTTTCTTTCGCCTTCTGCCAAGGAAACCAAAATTTTTCCAGTCAATTTCAAATTTTTGAGCACTTGCGCAAAAGCTTTAGTTTTGGCATCTTTCAGCTCAATAGCGTCCACTGCAATCAAAGTTCCACTTCTCAGTTTTTCGGAAAGTACAATGCGCACGGCTTTTTGCTTCATCTTTTTGTTCACATCTCTTTTGAAATTTCGATCACTTGTCGGTCCAAAAGCCACACCGCCACCTTTCATCACTGGATTTCTTTTTTGTCCTTGTCGGGCATTGCCAGTTCCTTTTTGTTTGAAAGGCTTTTTCCCACTCCCAGCCACTTCACTTTTGTCTTTCGTGTCGGCAATTGAAAATCGCTGATTGCCAGCAATTACCATAAAAACTTGATGCAAAAGTTCATCATTTGATTTCACCGCGAAAACTGTATCTGAAATAGTCAAATCTTCAAGTTTTTTTCCTTCTAATTTGTGCAGGGCAATTGTAGCCATATTCTCAAATTGTCGCAAATTTTATTCGAATTAATTCGAATAGTCATTTGCGATTATTAACATTACTTCACTAATTATCTTTAAATATTTTTCTTATTCGCGATTATTCGCAAGCAAATTCGCATCAATTTGCAATTCTTAGCCACGGACTTCCACGATTCTGCCAACTACTCCAGGCACTGCGCCGAGCACACCAATCAGATTTTTTTCAATATTCAAATAAACTACTTTAACATTTTTTGTGGATTTTCTTTTGCCACCCATGCGTCCAGCCATTTTCTTGCCTTTGATGACATGCTGTGGTTGCTGAGCACCAATTGAACCAGGAGCGCGAAGATCATGCTTGTGCCCATGCGATGCCGGAGCGCCACTGAAACCATGTCTTTTCACCACACCTTGGAAGCCTTTTGCTTTGGCAATTCCACTTACTTTCACCACATCTCCAATTGCAAAATCCTCAACTGTCACTTTATCCCCAACTGCCAAGGTAATTGCCGACTCTCCTTTATTGCGGAATTCCTTCTTGTGATTAACCCTGCTAGTTTTGGCAATCATCAACTGAACTGCAATATAACCATCTTTTTCATTTGTTCTCACAGTTGAAACCACATTTGGTTCACACTCAATCAAAGTCACATTTAGTGCCCCCTGTTGCTGATCATACAGCGTAGTCATTCCCATTTTTTTTCCTAAAATATTTTTCATAGCAGTAATTTTTCATTATTATTCGTACATTCGTACTTATTCGCCTGCCTGCCGGCAGGCAGGTAATTTCGTAGTTACAAAAAAACTGGCTTCTCAGCCAGCCCAGTCCAAGGAAAATTCCTTCGACTTAGCTAATTGAGTATCCAATTTTGCAATTGGACTTTAACTAGTTTTTTTCTTTTGTTCAGTTTATCTAGTTTAAATCAATTTTCAAATTAATGCAAGCCCTCTCTTGCCAATTCGTAAATATTCGAGAGCTAATTCGCGACTATTCGCAATTTTTACATTTTGATTTCCAAATCCACGCCCGCTGGCAAATCAAGTCCAGTCAATGCCTCAATGGTCTTAGCCGTCGGATCCCAAATATCAACCAAACGCTTGTGAATTCTCATTTCAAATTGCTCCCGTGCATCCTTGTGGACAAAAGTTGATTTGTTCACGGTCACCTTGTGAATTTCTGTTGGAAGTGGCACAGGACCCGTAATTCGAGCACCCGTTCTTTCTGCTGTTTCAACAATTTTTCGAGCTGATTGATCAATCACCTTACTGTCGTAAGCTTTGATCTTAATGCGGATTCTTGTGGATTGTCCTGTTTCTATTTTTGAAGCCATCTGAGTGAAATAAAAATTACTATTTTAAAGCTGTTCCAGTAGAACACAAGCAGACATAATTACTTATGTCTGCATAGTAAACTTGAACTATTTGATAATCTTGGTTGCAACTCCGGCGCCGACTGTGCGTCCTCCTTCGCGAATTGCAAAGCGCATTCCTTCTTCCATAGCTACTGGAGAAATCAATTTAACTATCAAGCTAATTGTGTCTCCTGGCATTACCATCTCAGTTCCTTCTGGCAAAATCACTTCTCCAGTCACATCGGTGGTGCGGATGTAAAATTGTGGCTTGTATCCTTTGAAGAATGGAGTGTGTCGTCCGCCTTCTTCCTTGGTCAAAATGTAAATTTCACCTTCAAATTCAGTGTGAGGAGTAATGGAACCAGTCTTGGCCAAAACTTGTCCGCGTTCTACATCTTCCTTTTTGATTCCGCGAAGCAAAAGTCCTGCATTGTCTCCAGCTTGTCCCCTGTCTAGGGATTTGTTGAACATTTCAATTCCCGTTACCACTGTTTTCACCGTTGGGCGAAGACCCACAATTTCCACTTCTTCATTGATGTTGATGGTTCCGCGTTCGATACGGCCAGTTACTACAGTACCGCGACCTTCAATTGAAAAGATATCCTCAATTGGCATCAGCAGTGGTTTGTCAGTGTCACGCACTGGATCAGGAATTCTCGCATCCAAAGCTTCCATCAAGTCATAGATTGGTTTGGCAGCAGGATCTTCGATTGAAGTTGCAACCAAAGCTTTGGTGGCGCTACCACGAACCACAGCAGCATTGTCACCGTCAAATTCATATTTGGTCAAAAGTTCACGAATTTCAGCTTCCACCAAGTCAATCAATTCAGTGTCATCAACCATATCAACTTTATTAATGAAAACCACAATTGCAGGCACACCCACTTGCTTGGCAAGCAAAATATGTTCGCGAGTTTGAGGCATCGGACCATCAGTTGCACTAACCACAATGATTGAACCATCCATTTGAGCAGCACCTGTGATCATGTTTTTGATGTAGTCAGCATGTCCTGGGC
>JBAXHR010000078.1:0-5403 GCA_037138835.1 Candidatus Moraniibacteriota bacterium
CCATTTATACTATTCAAAAAAGAATATTAAGAATTGCTGAATCAAAGAACCTAAACGTTGTTAATGACGATGATGAAGAAGATGGTAAAAAGAGGAAGAAAAAAGAAGTGCTATTCGGTCAAGAACCAAAACCATTTTCAGTTATCTCTGCTGGTGCCTATGACTTTTCTCATGTTATGGCACTTGGCACCTCAGAACATAAAGATGCTTATATTGCTTTTGTCCTAGGTCTATTTCAATTAGTTCGCGATGAAGAAAAATCAAGTAAAACAAAATTGACTAATATCTATGCCGATAAAGATGGAGCACCAGTAGAGGTCTTTCCAGTTTGGGATGAACATCATTTTAAGAACGTGAAAATTGATGAAGATTATTTGCAGAGTATTATCTCACAAGGTGCCGGGCGCTTGCGTGGGGAATATCATATCATTGTACCAGAACATTGTACTAATATTGGTGACACCAGGCTTAAGAATCCTGAGGGCAAAGAAGTGATTTTCAAATTTTTAACATTTCCATACAAGGTTTTGGAAGATGTTTCTCGCCATCTTGAGCTACATGAACAACCAGCTTCACAGGGCGCAGTCAATGAACTCATTACCTCCACTGCTTTCTATTTCAATGAAGATGTGGAGATTGAAGTGGTGCGAGATAAGGCTGGTCTAAAAATCAACAAATTTGATACCAAAATATTAAACAAAGAGGGTAATAGATTTCCTGGGTTGGATGGGCTCGTAATGATCCTGGTTGATGTTGATCATGAACCAGGCAAGCCTTTTGATATGGACAAGACAATTTTTGCTAAAGATATTAATGCTGAGGGTGTGTTTGCCTTGGATGAATCAAGCGAGAAAAAAATAGCAGTCATTGCAATTGATAAGCACGGCAATGAAAGTAAACCATTTGTAGTAACTAAATAATATGGCAGAAAAAAAACCAATCATCAAGCGCAAGAGCGGAAAAAGAACACAAACAATTGAAAGGCTTAATCTCTCAGAGCACACTCTCAAAATCAACACGCGTAAATGCAATTACGACAAGTTTCGTTTTACTGATATTGAGGACTATGTCCGCGCCATGACAGCTGGTCGCGAATATCAATTCGAAGCTATTCGTGAGGTTATGATTTATCTTTGGGGTGGTAGTTACAAAACAGTTGAAGATTTGGCTAGAGAAAATTGGAATCTCAAACCACAAATTCGTGATCGTTTTGGCTCTGAAGAAATCATGATGGGGCACTTGCCACTGCGAGACAAATTGTCTGGCGTGGTGCATATGGCCACTGGCACAGGAAAGTCATTTGTGATTTTTGCTGTGGCTCATTTGTCGGTTGTTTTGGGCTTGACCAGACGCGTCTTGGTGCTTGGTCCACCGTCAACAATTATTGAGCAGGGTTTGACTGATAAATTCAAAGACTTGATGCGTGACCCCAAGCTCAATGCACTTTTGCCGAAGGAATATCAAAATAGAGCAATCAATCTTTTGACTGATAATGATGCCATTGAAGATGACAGTATTGTGATTGAAAATATTAATGCCGTATTCACTTTTGGTGGCATTCAGGATACACTTTTTCGTGGCACTGACGAGATTTTGGTTTTGAGCGATGAAGTACATCATGCCTATGCACATCTGGCTTTCAATCACACCTCAAACACAATTATAGAGGAATCTGTGGCAGAGAATGCCAAGGTGACAGATGATAATGCTGAGCGTTTGTGGATGCAATTTTTGCTTGGCAATGGTCGCTACAAAAAGACAGAATATTTTCAAGCCAATGGCAGGCACAAAATAACTCGACATATTGGGTTCACTGGCACGCCTTACAATGGTGATGATTATTTTGCTGATGTGCTGATTGATTATTCTATCAAGACCGCAACAGATGAAAAATATATCAAAGAAATTAATCCACTGCTCAAAACTTCAGATGCTGAAGGCGATGCCATTCAATGGACGGATGATAAGCGTTTTGAAGTGGTGCTGAAAAATCACTTAGACAACAAGGCAAAATATTCTTATGTCAGAAAAGGCAAGGCACTCGTGAAGCCAGTCACAATGTTTATTTGTCCTAGCCAAGCGAACGCCAAAAAGGCGACTGCAAATTTCATTAAATTTTTGAGCAAATGGGAGAAGGAAGAAAACAAGGCAACTGGTAGCGCTTCAGAAATTGAGCAGGTAGTAAGTGAACGGGTGATTTGTGTCGTCTCCAGCATTTCTGAATCGGAATTCAAACCGCAACTGGATAATATTGAAGAAACGAATCCAAATAAAATTGGCGGCAAAGTAGAATTTATTTTCGCAGTGAATAAGTTGTCTGAAGGTTGGGATGTGGATAATGTTTTTCAGATTGTGCCAATGGAAGAACGCGTCTTTAATTCTAAGCTTTTGATCTCTCAAGTGCTTGGCCGTGGTTTGCGCGTGCCTCGTAAGATTGATATTCATAATTTGAATATTGGTGAATATTATCCTCGCGTGGCTGTGACCAATCATGAAAAATTCGCCAGCCATATTGAAGAGTTGATGGATTCAGTCATCCAGTCTGACATGCACATTGCATCAGAGCCTTTGGTGGTGACCAGTCAAACACCAGAAACAGATCGCGCCAAACACCATTTTAGTCTTTTTAATCTTAGTTATATTGCCACTCCAGTCATGAAAGATGTGGATGACGGTGAATTGCCTTTGCCTGCGAAAAGAAAACTTATCCTCACTACTCAAGATTTAAGTGAACCAGTAAAAATTGAATTCTTGAAAGATACCAAGCAATATATTTTCAAGAAGAAAACTGTATCTGTGGATGGCGTGATTCATGACTTGCATCGCCGATTCAAAGGTAGGGAATATGAGGGTATTCACTTTGACTTTGGCCAAGGTGACGAGGCTCGTTGTCCAACTGAGGCAGAAATTCGCTCCGCAATTTTGTCAGCAATGGAGGAATCTAGCATTACTGGCAACCAATTGTCAGAAGAAAACAAGCAGCAAATTGATTTGTATTTTAATCAATTTTTGCCAAGAGGCTCCAAGAAGCGAGTTTTCGAAAATGTATTGGGAAATATTCTGCCAATATCAACCGAATCAATAGAACGCTCAACAGTGCGTCTAGGTGAGCTTGAGCGTGACGCAACAGTATTTGTTAGTGAAGATTATGAAATAGAACTGGATGCCAAGACTAAGGCGGTGTTCAAGCACTTGATTGATGCACGAACCAAATCTGCCGAAGAGAAAAAGCAAGGCTCATTATTTACTGTGGATCCCCAGGATTTTCTAGGACGACATTCTGATTATACCAGGTCATTGGTTGATGGTGATCCGCGACCTCCATATATCGTTAATCCATCCGTCCTCAAATCACCACAAAGTGCTGTGCTGGTTTCGCATACACCAGAAAAAGAATTTGTTTTTTTACTTTTGGAAAATGCTTCTCTTATTGAATCCTGGGTGAAATCATCAGACAGGGGATTTTATTCGTTAGACTATAAATTTTGGAAAGGTGGAAAGTCTGAGGTGACACGAAGTTTCAATCCTGATTTTTTTATCACTCAAAATCTGACTGAATATATCGCCAAAATCAGAAATACTGCCGATGCCAAATCATTGGCCTATCTGCGTGAATTGGAGGAGGATGGAATTGAAGAATTGGTGCGAGTAGTGGAGATAAAATCAGATGAAGACGAGGATGAAACTATTGGACCAAAAGAAGAATCAGCCAAAGCACATTTTGCAGCAGTAAATAAGAAACTTAAGGAGGTTGACCAAATGACGATTGATTCGAAATTCAGAAAACATCTCAAGCAACATTATGTTTTTGATTTGTTGCGACCAGAAGGTTACAGGACATGGATAGAGTCATTGAAGCGAGGTAATTTGATATAATTTTTTGCCATAAATAAAATCCTCCAAATCTCGTCCTTGGCTAAAATTCTCTTGGCTAAAACTCATTTTTCAAATCTGACAAATACTTTGATACTTTCGAGTATCAAAGTAAATGTCACCAAGTCAAAATAATCCAAAATTGACCAACTCGGCTATTATTTTTACGATTTGACAGTGGAAGAAATAAAAATCGTGGAGGGCGGGAAATAAGGTAATTATAAATTTAAAAACAAAACAAATGAAAATCATCATCGACATCCAACAAATAATCAGGCAAGCACAGCAAACAGCCTATCAAAGCATCAACACTGCAATGCTTGAGGCATATTGGTTGGTGGGCAAACGAATTGTTGAAGAGGAACAACAAGGTGAAAGCCGGGCAACATACGGAAAGGCAACTATTAAAAAATTATCTCAAGAGTTGCAAAAAGAATTTGGCAAGGGCTTTTCAGAAAGAAATATTGAGCAAATGAGGGTGTTTTTTCTTGCTTATCCAATTCCGCAGACAGTGTCTGCGGAATCGCCAACCGCAATTCAGCAGACACTGCCTGTTAAATCTGTCGCCATGCCAATTTCCGAGACAGTGTCTAGTAATTTGAAAATTCCAGTTTTCAAACTTAGCTGGTCACACTATCAAATGCTTTTGCGAATTTCTGACAAGGCGCAGCGAGCTTTTTATGAAATTGAAGCCGACAAAAATCAGTGGAGTGTGCGAGAATTGAAAAGACAATTTGACAGTGCCCTATATTTGCGACTTTCATTGAGCAAGGACAAGGAAGGAGTGAAAACCTTGGCAGCAAAAGGGCAAATTTTGGAAAAGCCACAAGATGCTATCAAAGATCCGTATGTCTTGGAATTTTTGAATCTCAAAGAGCATTATCGCTATTCTGAAAATGATTTGGAAAATGAATTGATAGATAAGCTGGAATTATTTTTGCTGGAACTCGGCAAAGGGTTTACCTTTGTGGCTCGTCAAAAAAGAATTTCTTTTGAAGAGAGACATTTTTATGTTGACCTAGTTTTTTATAATCGCATTTTGAAATGTTTTGTGATTATTGATTTGAAAATAGGAGATTTGAAACATCAAGATCTTGGTCAAATGCAGATGTATGTCAACTATTTTGATCGCTTTGTGAAATTGGAAGATGAAAATAAAACTATCGGCATCGTGCTTTGTCAAGACAAAAGCGAAACTTTGGTGGAAATCACTCTACCTGAAAACAATGAGCAGATATTCGCCAGTCGTTATCAGACCGTCTTGCCAAGTAAGGAAGATTTGAAAAAAATATTAAATAGTTGAGATTTGATTTTATGGTTTGACGCAGGAGAAAAAATTATCCAAGGACCGTCCTCAGCTAAAATTCTCCTTGGCTGAAACTCATTTTTCAAATCTGACAAACACTTTGATACTTTCGAGTATCAAAGCAAATGTCACCAATTCAAAAAAAAAATCCTCCAAGGACCGTCCTCGGCTGAACCTCGCCTCGGCTGAACCTCATTTTTGCTCCGTAACTTACTGCCCAGCAA
>JBAXHR010000079.1:0-5361 GCA_037138835.1 Candidatus Moraniibacteriota bacterium
ATTGATGATTTGCCAACAGACAAACAACAAAAATTCTTGCTACTGAAAGAAAAGCTTCCGCAGTTGCGTTTGATGATGGAATCGTTTTTGAGCAATAGTCATATTTTTGTGGATTTGCTGGGTGGCAACGGTCCACGAAAATATTTATTCTTATTCCAAAACAATTCAGAAATGCGACCAACAGGGGGATTTATTGGTAGTTACGGTTTGCTGGATATCGCCAATGGGCACATCAAGAAATTTTTTATCGATGGAATCTTCAACCCAGATGGGCAATTGAAAGACAAAATTGTGCCACCTGCGCCAATTCAAAAAATTAGTGCGGCCTGGAGTTTGCATGACAGTAATTGGTTTGCGGATTTTCCAACTTCAGCGCAAAAGGCTATTGGCTTTTATGAGAAAACAGGCGGTCCAACTGCAGATGGCGTGATTACTTTGACTCCTACGGTGATGGAAAAACTGCTCAGGATTACAGGACCAATTGAAATGCCAGACTATGGCGTGACATTAAATGCGGATAATTTTATTCAGCTCACGCAGTACAAAGTGGAGGTTGATTTTGACAAACAGGAAAATAAGCCCAAGAAAATTTTGTCAGATTTGGCGCCCCTGCTATTGGAAAAATTGTTGAGCAGCAAGGATTTGCCTACCATTGTTGGCACGGCGCAGGTTTTGCTCACAGGCTTGAATGAAAAGCACATTTTGCTTTATTCGCAAAATCAAGAGTTGGAAAAGCTTATTTCTGCGCAAGGTTGGGCTGGTCAAGTTTTGTCAACAGAAAAAGATTATCTAAGTGTGATAAACACCAATATCAATGGCTTCAAAACCGATGCGGTGGTTGGTGAGGAAATTGCACATAGTGCAGAAATTCAAGCAGATGGTTCTATTATGGACACCGTGAAAATCACCCGCCAACACAGTGGTGGCAATTCGCAATATGAATGGCTCAATAAAGTTAATGCAGATTATATGCGTGTTTATGTGCCGAAAGGTAGTCAACTGCTTGAAGTTAGCGGTCAAACCCGCGAAGCTGACAAGTCTCCGCTTGATTATGACGCTTTGGGTTTCAAGCGTGACAGCCAAGTGGAAGCTCAAGAGAAAAGTATTCAAATTGATCCTGCATCCGGCACACGGATTTATGAGGAAAGTGAAAAGACGGTTTTTGCCAATTGGGTCTATGTCAGTCCACAAGAAACTGTGACGGTTGTTTACAAATATCGCTTGCCTTTTCGACTTTTTCAGGTTAAGATTAACAACTCTCAGAAAGTTGATTCATATTCGCTGGTAGCTCAAAAACAATCTGGCTCTCTTGGCAGTCAATTTTCTTCCAAGATTACTTATCCGCAAGAGTATGTGGTCAAGTGGAGTTCGCCGCCGGCGATGAAAAATGAAAATCAAGAATTGAAAAACGAAGTCAAGTTGACCACGGATTATTTCGAAGGCGTGGTGTTTGAGAATAGCGGTTCATAATTTGGCTTGTTTGTTTACTTGAGTTAAGTGTAATATTTGTTAATTGTGTGATTAAATTTAGAAATTCCCACTAAATTACTAATCCGATACGAATATACTAATAAGTTTTTTGATTATTGGTATATTAGTAAAAGATTTGTATATTAGTGGGGTGAAGAGAATGATTCAGCAAATTCTGAAAAACAAGTTTCTCAATGAAAAGCCGGCGCAATCAGTGGCTAGTGCGGCGTTGATCATTTCCTTGGCGGGGGTGGCAAGTCGGTTTTTGGGGTTGCTTCGCGACCGCATTTTGGCTGGGCAATTTGGAGCAGGTGACACGCTGGATGCCTATTACGCGGCTTTTCGCATTCCGGATTTGATTTACAATTTGATGATTGTGGGTGCGCTGAGCGCTGCTTTTATTCCAGTGTTCACTGAATTGATTGCGCAGGACAAAGAGGAAGAAGCTTGGAAACTTTCTTCGGGAATTTTGAGTTTGCAAATTGTGATTGCAGGAATAATTTCATTGTTGTTGGTTGTCTTTGCTCCACAACTAATGAAATTGGTTACACCTGGGTACACAGGTGCCAAAATGGAGCTAACTGTGACGCTAACGCGGATTATGTTTTTGAGCCCATTTTTGCTGGGGATTAGTGGCATTTTTGGTGGCATCTTGGTTTCTTTCAAGAAATTTTTGATTTATTCCTTGGCTCCAGTTTTCTACAATTTCGGGATTATTGTGGGGGCAGTATTCTTTGTCAAATATTTTGGACCCGTGGGCTTGGCGCTGGGAGTGGTGTTGGGCGCATTGCTTCATATGCTGGTGCAATTTCCTTCAGTGAAGTTTTCTGGTTTTCATTTTAGGCCGATTTTGAAGGGAGCACTTGAGAATTCAAATGTGCGCAAAGTTTTGAAATTGATGATTCCACGGACTTTGACCATTGCGGTTAGTCAGATCAATTTTACGATTATCACAATTTTTGCTTCGACTTTGACTGCGGGAAGTTTGGCAGTTTTCAATTTTGCCAACAATATTCAGAGTGCGCCGTTGGGTCTTTTTGGGGTTTCTTTTTCGATTGCCGTGTTTCCAACACTCAGTGCACTGGCGGCCAAAAAACGCACAGAAGATTTTGCAATGGCTTTTGTCAAAACTTTCAATCAAATTTTGTTTTTTGTGATTCCCTTGAGCGTTTTCCTGATTGTGCTGCGCGCTCAAACGGTGCGGGTGCTGTTGGGAAGCGGGAAATTCAACTGGGATAACACGATTTTGACTTTTCAGACCTTGGGTTGTTTGGCGCTGAGTCTTTTTGCACAATCACTTTTGCCACTGCTGACGAGGTCTTTTTACGCCCTTCAAAACACAAAGACGCCTCTGTATATTGCAATTGTCAGTGAGTTGGTCAATCTTTCCTTGGTGGTTTTGTTGATCAAGGATTTTGGGGTGTTTGGCTTGGCGATTGCTTTTTCAATTTCCTCGGTCACGAATATGCTCTTGTTGTTGTTTTTTCTCAAAAAACAAGTTGGCTTCATTGGTGGCAAAAAAATTGGTCACTCAGTTTTGCAAATTTTGATTGCTTCTCTCGCAGGTGGCTTGGCAGCTCAATTTGGAAAATATTTGGTTGGCACGCAAGGGGAGCTGGACACTTTCTTGGCAGTGCTGGAGCAACTCTTGGTGGCTGGAACAATGGGGCTGGCTGCTTTTTCTTTGGTGGCATACAAGTTGCAAATTCCAGAATTTTTTCAATTTACCAATTCGCTCACCAAAAAGATTTTCCGCGCAAAAAAGACCATCGGCGAAGACACTGGGGAAGTGGCGGGGATCTGAGTTCAGCTTGTTGGGCTTTAGCTTTTTAGCTTATATTGAATCAATTTGATATTTAAACAGTAAGAATATTCATAAAAATGAAAAATTTTTTTTCAAAATTTTTGCATAAAATGATTACTAAAAAGAAAGTGATCCTTTTTGGCATAGGTGCTGTACTCCTAGTATTTTTCAGTAGTTTCTTGGTGGAATATTATGGCTTTGGGCATCAGGTGCGGACGCTTGAAAAAGACAATGCGGGCATTCTGACTGTTCAAAACGCTGCTATCACGAGCGAGAATTTCAGTCTAGCTGAGCAACAAGGCACATTTGTTTCGCAGACTGAAAATGCCTCGTTAGTTTTGAATACGCAAGGAAAATATGTGCAAAACTTGGAATTTGCTTTGGGCGATAAACCCAACTATGCAGTGTCGGTGAGTTTCCTTGATCCCAAAACTCAACAAGAAGTTGTATTGGAAAATAAAGTGCAAAAAAGTATGCGGAAAAATAGTTTTACTTTTTTGTCTTTTGCTGTTTTCAGAATTGAAAGCAATCCTGCGCAAATCACCATTTCAGCTTCAATTCCACAGACGGTTATTTCCAACATTAAGATAGATAATAGTTATCATTTTAATTATCAACGCTGGTTTTTTCTGGTTGCAGTTGAATTGCTGTTTTTGATTTTTATTGTAATACGAAAAAAAATTGAAGAGAAGCCAGAAGTTGGCTTTTTGGCAGTGGTGCTTATTTGCGGCACTTTGCTTTCTTTTTCAGAGCCATTGGAGTATGTCTCTTGGGATGAGGCGATTCACTATGCCAGAGCTGATGATTATTCGCTGAAAAATATTTTTAGCAATAACCTCGTGGACATTTTTGGAAAAACCAATTCGGTGCCAGCCTCGTATTCCCTGAAAGAACAAACTGCGCTCAACGCTTATTTTGATGATTTGAAACCAAAAGCAACAAAAAACAAAAAACAAAAACCGTTTTCACTGTTGAAATTTTCCTTGGTTGATTTTTACACTCAGTTAGTGTGCCTTCCTTCTGGTTTCGCTTTGATGCTTGGCAGAATAGCTCACTTACCAAATCATTGGATTTTTATGCTAGGTCGCTGGATTAATGTTTGGATTTTTGCAGGTTTGGTTTTTTTGGCGATGCGAAAATTGAAAACTGGGAAAATGCTAATGGCAGTGGTGGCGTTGCTGCCAACTTCCATATTCTTGGCTTCAAATTATGGTTATGATTTTTGGGTGACAGGTTTCGTGATGCTTGGCTTTGCGTATTTTTTTAGCGAGCTTCAACAGCCCGAAAAGAAAATAACCAAGCGGGAAGTGGTCATTATGCTGGGTGCTTTTTTCATTGGGCTTGGTCCTAAGGCGATTTATTTTCCCTTAATACTGCTTTTGTTTTTGTTAAAAAAAGAAAAGTTTTCGTCTTTAGTACAATATCAAAAATTTATGTTGGCTAGTATTTTTACTACGCTTTTCGTATTGGGAAGTTTTTTGGTTCCTTTTCTGGTTAGTGGGCCTGGCAGCGGGGATCATCGAGGCGGCGATGGCGTTAATGCTACCGAGCAAGTTCATTTTATTCTTTCAAATCCGCTTGCTTATGCAAAAATACTTGGGAATTTTATGCTTGGATATCTCAATCCAATGAATGCGGGAGGCTTTATGACTTTTTTTGCTTATCTTGGAAGCTTTAAAGGGCATTATCTGCTCTTGGCGGTTATTATTTTTGTGATTTTGACTGACAAAAATAAATTTGACAAGCAAATAGATAATTGGAAACTCAGAGGCTGGGTTTTTGCGGGATGTTTTTCGACTGTGGTGCTGATTTCAACGGCTTTGTATATTGCTTTTACTCCAGTGGCGAGTGAAATAATTGCAGGCGTACAACCTCGCTATTTGATCCCGCTTATTTTCCCTTTGCTTTTTGTGCTCGGAAGCAGTCGCCTCAAGAATCCTTTTAACAAAAATGTTTATAACTTGCTTATTTTCGGAATTGTTGCGAGTGTGTTTTTTTGGGGAGCGTGGGAGCTGATTATTCGAAATTATTACTAAGTCTCTGTAATAAAATAATTCATACATTTCGCACCCATCTTCACGCCATCT
>JBAXHR010000080.1:0-5120 GCA_037138835.1 Candidatus Moraniibacteriota bacterium
TCACATAAGATATCGCAAAAACTATTGGGATGCCACCTATAGCACCCGCTATTCTTGGACCAGAAAATTTTGCAATCAGCAAGATAACTGCTGTCACCACTGCCGAAGCTAAACTCTTTAAAACAATTTCCATAAATTTATTTTTTTAGAAAAATTAGCTAATTATTTTTAAAAAAACCGAGACTACAAGAGTCCCAGTCTTTTTTTGGCTTCGAAAACTTGATGGCTGTTCATTTGACCAGTTTTTTGCATCTGTTCGAGAGTTTCCAAAATATCCTTTTTGTTCTTTTGAATATTCTCTGGCGTCATCACTTTTTTCATCAAATTTTCCCTTTCCTGCGGATTCATTTTCTCCAGCTTTTTCATCGCCATCCGCTGAAGCATATTCATGCTCTGCGGATCCGCCGGATTGGCAATTTTCTTTTTCTTCTTGTCTTTTTTGAAAACATCTAGGATACCCATAATATTTTTTTGAAAATTAATTCTTAAACTCCAATTTAAGATACAAACATCAAGATACAAGCACCCTGCCTGCCGGCAGGCAGGCAAACAAATTTCAATAATCAAAACTCAAATATTCAAACCTTTTGTATTTTTGGATATTGGAATTTGAATTTTGTTTGGTTATTGTATTTTGATTATTGGTTATTGAAAAAATAATTTTACTAAATTATTTTTTGTATTTCACCGTCAATTCATAGCTGGTCACCAAAAGTGCGGAGGCAATGAAGATGGAGGAATAGGTTCCAAAGGTAACGCCAATAAGCAGTGCCAAGGAGAAATATTTGATGGAGATGCCACCGAAGATATAGATTGCCAACAAAGTCACAATCACGGTCATGGAAGTGTTGATGGAACGCACAATGGTTTCATTCAAACTACGATTAACTACCTCGGCAAAAGGTTCTTTTGCAGAGCCGCGCAAAAGATTTTCACGCGTGCGATCATAAACCACAATGGTGTCATGCACGGAAAATCCCAAAATTGTCAGCAGGGCTGCGATGAAAGGAATGCCAACCTTGATGCCATAGAAATGCCCCAGGATTGAAAAAGCGCCTGTAGTGATAATAATATCATGCGCCAAAGCAATCACCGCACCAGCGCCATATTTCCATGACTGCACTGGTCTGGAAACTTTGCGAAAAGCCCAAGCAATATAGGCCATAATCCCAGCAATTGCCAACCCGAGGGCGTTTAGTGATTTGGTTTTGAGTTCCTTGGAAACGGAGGAATTGACGAAATCCACACGAAGTTGCACGGCTTCGGGATATTTTGCATTGATTACTTTCCAAACTTCATCATTGGTCTTGTCATCTTCGGCCGCATAGCGAATCAACATTGAGCCACCCTCGGAAGCTTGCAAAGTCAAACTGTCCAATTTTATTTCCGTCAAAATGTCGGTAATTTCCTGATTGGCTGGCACGCCGTTGGCAAATTTGACCTCCATCAAAGATCCGCCCGTGAAATCCGTGTCATATTTGAGCCCCCAAACAAAAAGACTTGCGATACTCAAAATAGTCAGCGCAACCGAGAAAATATAGGCGTATTTGGTTTTGGCAATGATGTTTAACATAACGGAAATTTGAAATTTGAAATTTTTAATTTGAAATGGATTTTAAATGATTTAATTTTAAAATTTAGTCATTTGAGAAATTTTCGCCATAGGCGCATCAGCCTCTGGTTGAGATTAAAAATTTTAAATTAAAAATTAAAAATTATTTCTGGATATTTTTCTTACTTATTCCCACCAACCATGTTCTCTCATGAATCCAGTCGCTGATGATGAATTTGAGCATCGTGCGGGTGATGACCACGGCGGTGAACATTGAAACCACCACTCCAATAAACAAAGTTGCGGCAAAACCTTTCACAAACCCTGTGCCCATCATATAGAGAATACCTGCAGTCAACAAAGATGAAATGTTGCCATCCCGAATCGAAGTCCAAGCTCGCTTGAAACCTTCATCCAAAGAACCAACGATTGTACGCCCATGGCGAATTTCTTCCTTGGTGCGTTCGAAAATCAGCACATTGGCGTCCACCGCCATTCCAATTGAAAGGATGAAACCTGCAATTCCAGAAAGGGTCAGTGTAATGCCAGACAACTTGAAAATTGCAATCATCAGTCCCGTGTAAATCAACAGTGCCAAAGAGGCCACCAAGCCAAGAAAACGATAGAAAAACAACATAAATACAATCACAGCCCCAAGTCCAATGGCGCCTGCAACCAAACTTTTATTGAGTGACTCTGCTCCCAAAGAAGCCTGGATGCTTTGTTGCGAAACCAAGGAAAGTGGCACTGGAAGCGCTCCTGTGTTGAGATTTTGCGCCAAAGTTTTGGCTTCTTGCAAAGAGAATTTCCCCGTGATCACCGCTTCGCCATTGGTAATTTCTGATTGAACCGTTGGCGCACTGATAATGTTTCCATCCAGCAAAATTGCAATCGTTTTGCTCAAATTTTTCTTGGTCAAATCTGCGAAAAGTTGCGTGCCTTCTTCATCAAAACGCAAGGAAATTTGCGGTTCTCCCAATCCCTGACTTTGAAAAACCACACTAGCACTTTTCAAATTTTTGCCCGTCAAGCCAGTGTCTTTGTATTTGAATTGGGGATATTGATCCACGGTTTTTTTGCCCAAAAGAATGTGTGCGCTATGCACTTCCAAGTTGTCACCTTCCCCGCGCGCCTCAATAAATTTAATAATATGCCAACCGAATTGCGATTCCACCAACTCAGGATAAATTTCATTTGGCTTCAAATTTCCTTCAAACAAAACTTTGTCAAACTCAGGCACAAAAGCACCTTTTTTGACGAATCCCAAATCACCCCCGTTGTCTTTTGAACCAGGATCTTGACTTTCAACTTTCGCCAATTCTTCAAAATTGGCTCCCACTTTAATTTGACCCAGCAGTTCACTAGCTTTGGCTTGTGCTTGCATGTTCAAAGAAGCAAACATCTGCTCTATTTGTGGGTCCATCCCCTCTTCTTTGAATTCCAACAGGGGAGTTTCTTTGATTTGATTTTTGGCTTGCTCAATATCTTTCACCCCTGGGATTTCCACAATCACCCGCCAATCTCCCCCACTCTGCGCAGTTTGCACCAAAGGTTCACCCACTCCAAAAGCGTTGATGCGTTTTTCAATCACATCTTGCGCGCCTTGCAAGGCATCCGCAATTTTTCCAGCTTCAACCTTGGAAACATCGGCTTTATATTCCAAATGAATCCCGCCTTGCAAATCAAGACCGAGATTGATTTTCGCTTTATTGAAAAAATCATAAACTGGCGGAATTTTGGAAACTGCCTGTGGATAGGAAATCAAACCGACGACCAGCGCCAGCAAAACCACCCCCGCAAATTTCAATTGTAATTTTTGTTGTGTCTTCATAAATTTGATTATATGACATCAAGTGAAATTAGGCAACTAAAAAAGTAACACCCTATCGGCATTGCACCTTTATGGATAATAAAAAAGACCCACGGAGATAATTCAGAACAATGCGCTTACGCACTGTGCCAAACTTCTCCATGGACACGAGGAAACTCTAAAACCGCACTTTCACCCAGCCGAGTTTGCCGATTTTGAAAATTTTGCCGTCAAAAGATTTCTCGAGGAGCAAAGTCGCATCCAAGATTTTCTCGCCATCCACACTCACCCCACCCTGCTCAATTTTGCGCTTGGCGTCACTAAGACTGACGGCATTGCCAGAGGAAGCCAACAACTCAGTTAACTTCAGGCTTTCGCTTTCAACTTTGAATTCCACAATTTCTGCAGGAATTTCCTTGTTGGAAATCGTTTTGACAAAATACTGCTGCGCTTGCTCGGCTTCAATTTCACCGTGATAAATTTTCACAATTTCCGTTGCCAACTGCAACTTCGCATCCCGCGGATTCAGCTCGCCAGCTTCCATCGCAACTTTCATTTTTTCAATTTCTTCCATCGGCACAAAAGTGCAATCCACAAAAACCTGCACCAGCGTTTCATCCGGCAAGGCCATGGTTTTGCCAAACATATCCTTTGGCGCATCATTTAGTGCAATAAAACCACCCTCACTTTTGCTCATTAATTTTTTGCCAGTCGCTGGATTGGTCAATAAGGTTGTGGAAATGACCATTTTTTCTTTGTTGTGATATTTTTTCTGCAGCGTTCGACCGACCAACATATTGAAAGTTTGATCAGTGCCACCAATTTCCAAATCCACATCCAAATGCACACTGTCATAACCCTGCATTAAAGGATAAAAAAATTCACTCACATAAATCGGCTTAGCATCCTGCATCCGCTTTTCGAACATATCTCTTTCCAACATTTGTTGCACTGTAAAATTGGAAGCCAGTTCAATCAACTCCGCAAATTTCAGCTCAGCTAACCACTGTGAATTGTACACAATTTGAGCTGGATTTTCCTGATCCTCAAAATTCAAAATATGGCCAACCTGCGCTTTCCAAGTTTTAATATTTTCCGCCACTTGGTCTTTGGTCAAACGAACACGCGCGGCCGTCTTGTCAGTTGGGTCGCCAATCATCGCCGTGAAATCACCAAACAACACCACCACTTGATGCCCTAATTGTCTGAATTTTTCCAGCAACATAAAATTGGTCGCATGTCCCAAATGCAGTTGCGGACCAGTTGCATCAGCTCCGATATATATTTTGAGCTTTTGCTCACTGGCCAAAATTTTTGCCAAATCATTTTTACTTGGCAAAACTTGCGAAACACTTCGCGTCAAAATTTCTTCCACTATTTGTGCTTTCGTTTTCATTTTTTTGAATAAATATGGCTACACCAAAATAATTTAATATATTTTTAATTATATAAATTCTATTCTTTTTTCCTGATAATAACCCCAAATTTTTGTTAATGATATATTCTCAATAAAGGGACTCCCTGTGCCATCCCTTTTTTCCACAGAGAGGTGCACAAAAGTTTTTCCATCTTTATAATTTAAAACTTTATATACCCATTCATCACTTTGAAACTTGGTTCCAGGAATTTTAATTTTTTTCTCAAGTGCACGCTGATCTAATACAGCATCAACATTATCTTCCTTCCGTCTTTTCTCAATCAATTTGCCCTTTAATCTTGAAATATCATCCTTATTTTCAGAAAAATTTTTTCCAATTA
>JBAXHR010000081.1:0-5120 GCA_037138835.1 Candidatus Moraniibacteriota bacterium
ATCTTCTGCATTTTCAACAACTTTACCAATTTCTTTATTTTTCTTCGTCGTGTCATCTTTCATCGGTTCACCCATTTCGCGATAAATCGTGCCAAGCACGCCGTTGACAAAACGCGCGCTGCTTTCGCCGCCAAAAGCCTTTGCCAGTTCAATTGCTTCATTGATGGCAACTTTTGGTGGCACTTCTTCATATTTACCGTAAATCAATTCAAAAATTCCCAAACGCAAAATGTTGCGATCCACAATTGTCACCTGATCAAGTGGCCATTCTGGCGCACACTTTTCAATCAACGCATCAATGCTGGCGCGATTTTTGAGCGTGCCGGTGATCAAATTTTTTGTAAACTCGCAGTCCTCCATCCCTGGGGCAAACTCCGCCACATTGTGCGTGATGATTTCTTCCATATTTTCATCCTTGCGCCCCTGAAAATCCCACTCAAAAAGAACCTGCATTGCCACTGATCGTTGAAGATGTCGATTCGCCATGTTTGTCTGCCGATTCGAAACTACGAAACTAACACGAATCTACGAAATGTTTTCTTTGCATTTGTTCGTAGATTCGAATGTTATTCGTTGTTTCGTATCGCGTTTTTATTTTTATTTTTTAACAGTTTTCTTCAAAGTATCCACCACTTCGTTACCTTTGTAAGTTCCGCAAGTTGCGCAAACACGGTGTGCCAATTTGGCTGCGCCACATTTTGGACAAGTCTGAGTCTTGATTGGAGCAATCGCAAAGCGATCACGCTTGGCATCTCGGCGTTGTTTGGTGTGTCTCTGTTTTGGTACTGACATAGTCTTAACTGAAAAATAAAGCGCTATCCATTACAACTATTTTCAAGAAATTACTCAAAATTTCTTCCATTGCAAGGTTTTAAATTTCTAATTTTTAATTTCTAATTTCTAAACAATTTCCAATGTTCTAAATTTCAAATTTTTAAATTGAAAATTGAAAATTGATTGAAAACCTGCCTGCCGGTAGGCAAGGTTGTGAATTGAAAATTGAAAACTTCGCCCTATCCTCAACTTCTTTAATATTAAACTTCCCATCTACCTTATCATCTTTTATCTATTTTGACAAGTCGCTTGACCGGAGCGAAGGATTTGCGGTGAATTGGGCAAGGTCCGTGCGCCAGCAACGCTTCCAGATGCATTTTGGTGCCATAGCCCATATGCTTTTCCATCCCATACTGCGGATACTGTTTGGCAAATTCTTTCATCATTCGATCCCTTGTCACTTTCGCCACAATCGAAGCTGCCGAAATGGATTTGACCAACTTGTCGCCCCCAATCACCGCATATTGCTCCATCGACAGATTTGGAATCTTCTTGTTGCCATCGACGAGAATAATAGATTTCAGATTTTTCTGATTACTAGTTACTGATGACTGATTACTCTTGCGAAGCAACTCTTGCACCGCTTTTTTCATCGCCAGAAAGCTCGCTTCCAGGATGTTGATGCGATCAATGGTTTCATGGTCACAAAGCCCCAGCCCAATGAAAAAATGTTCATTGATGAAATCAAAGATCTCTTCGCGTTGTTTTTCAGAAAGCTTTTTGGAGTCGCGAATCAAATCCCATTTTTTGCGCTCCTCGGAGCTGAGCTCCGATTCGGAGCTCAGCTCCGGAAAGCTGGCGCCTCGGTGCATCGCCGCACACGCCACCACCGGCCCGCAAAGTGGCCCACGCCCAACTTCGTCCGTGCCAATGATATGCGTAAAGCCCTGTGAGGCAAAATCTTTTTCCAAAATAAAGGTTGAGGTTTCCATTTGTTAAGTATAATGTATTTTGTAGAATGTATAAAGTATAGATATGAAAAGCATAAAAATATGCTAAATCCCGCATATGCCAGAATTAGCATATTAAAACATAAAAATGGCTAAATTAACCCTTTAAAGCTGTTTTTTGTCCGTGTTTTTTAGAGCCAACTGGAAAAAACTTGACTTTTTTTTCCAGTTGGGTGTAAAATGTAGGATATAAATAGCTAAGTTATTTTGATTAAATTTATGTTAAAAAAACGCTATCTGCAGGAAAAAATTGAAAAAGATTTGAAGCAAAAAATGGTCTTTGTTGGAGGACCACGCCAGGTCGGCAAGACCACTCTTTCTCGCTTAATCGGCAAAGAGGCTTATCGTAATTTTTCCTATCTAAACTGGGACAATCCCAAAGACCGCAAGGAAATATTGGCTAGCAAATTTGAACCTGACACGCAATTGATTATTTTTGATGAAATTCACAAATATCGAAAATGGAAAAATTACACCAAGGGACAATTCGACAAATTCAAGGAAGCTTTCGCTATCCTAGTTACAGGTAGTGCCCGTTTGGATATCTATCAAAAAGGTGGCGATTCCTTGATGGGCAGATATTACTATTTTCGCTTGCACCCATTTTCTCAAGCTGAAGTTTTGGGAGTCAAAAATAAGATTGAACCTTTCCAAAAATTGATTTTCGATTCACAAAAAAAATCCCAAACCGAATTCAAAAAACTTTTAGCCTTCGGAGGATTTCCGGAACCATTTTTCAGCCAAGACGCCGAAACTCTTCGCCGTTGGCACAATCAAAGAATGGAACGCCTTGTCAAAGATGATATTCGAGACATCGAAACAATTCGCGATTTGTCAGCCCTGCAAATTCTCGTTGACCTGCTGCCAGCAAAAGTTGGCTCACTTTTGTCACTCAACTCTCTTCGCGAAGATTTGTTGGTTGCACATGGCACAATCACCCTGTGGATGGATATTTTGGAAAAATTTTATTATCATTTCAGAATTTATCCTTTTTCTGCCAGCACTATCAAGTCGCTTCGTAAGGAATCAAAAATGTATCTTTGGGATTGGTCGCAAGTGCCAGATGAGAACGCCAAACTAGAAAACATTGTTGCTTCCCACTTGCTCAAGCTTTGCCATTTTCTTCATGATGCAAATGGCCACAAGGCGGAACTTTTTTATTTGAGAGATAATGAGCAACGCGAAGTTGATTTTTTGGTGACAGTTGACAAGAAGCCTTGGCTGGCAGTTGAGGTGAAAAACTCTGACCAGAAAGTTTCCAAAAACTTGCTCTATTTTGGCAGGAAACTAAACATTCCTTTTAAATATCAACTTGTCAATTTGCCCGACCTTGATTTTCTGCAAAAAGATGTCCGTGTGATGAGTATCGATAAATTTTTGAGTGGGTTGATTTAAAAAAGTGTTACAGCAAAAACCAATCCTGCAAAAGATTGGTTTTTTGTTGTTCGAAACCTTGGTCAAGAAATCGCAATTGCCAAAAATTAACCACCTGCAAGAACTATTTCATAAATCAATCAATTTATTCGCCAAAAGTGGCACCTCTTTTTCAAAAAAAGTTTGCACTTCTTTCCAGGTTGCCTTGAAAAAAATTTCTGGAGCAGGATCGGCTTGGGCATCCGTGAAATAAGCCAAACTTTTCAGAATATGATTAAAATCGTGCGCCACACTTGGATATTGGACTTTGAGTCTTTGAATAGTTTTCTCCAATGGTTCCAAATTCTTCGTGCACCAGAAAAGATCAAAGAAATCCCGCTTGCGTCCACGCTGGGAGATGGCAATAACTTTCATCACCGCAATATCCAACGGAGCCAAAACTTTCACACAGCCATATTGAGCAGTTTTTTGCTTAGGAACAAAAAACGGATAAGCGATAAAGCTTATTTTTGCCCCGAAAAGCTCGCCATAAATTGTCCCCTCTTCTTGAATGGTAGTTTTCCAGTTTTTGTTTCCCAAAAAATTTGCCAACAATTGATTTGCATTGAAATCTTTCTGGGGCAGAAAAAAATCCAAGTCAACTGATTTTCGATTGCCTGTGTGGATCGCCAAGGCGGTGCCACCTGCCAGATACCACTGCGATTTTTCTAGCCAAGCTTGCTTCGACAAAAAATCAAAAGCTTTTTTGGTTGCCTTTGGCATGGTTTCGAAGTGCCAAGCTATTTTTGATCCAGTACAAGTGTCCATAGGTTTTTTGCTTTAGGGCGAAGTGAACGCGAATTGGTCACGACTTTTTTCAGCAGTTTTTTGTCATAAAATTTCCACAACCATTTGACTTCTTTGTCATTGCCCAAATCCAAAACTCGCTCGATGACATATTGAGCGTTTTTTTGCAAATCAATTTTGGCAGGATTGGTATCCCAAAACAAGGCTTGTCTAAGTTTCATATGCTTTAATTATAGCATGCAAAATCCACCCAAGCAAGTTGAATTTTTCAAAATTTTCAAGAGCCTACTTGCAAAATATCATGCCGATTGATTTTTTATTTTGCGAAACCTTGGTCAAAAAATCGCAATTGCCAAAAATTGACCAATGCTAGAATAAAAAACATTGCAACCACATTGCATTCATGCTCATATGGCTCAATTTGCAATGTTTGACGAAATTTCTGTTTTTCACGGCAAATTTAAAAAATAATTTTGGCTTGTTTTAGGCATTTTTCGGTGTTTTTGGGTGTGAAAACTTGACAAAATTTGAAAAGTGTGCAATGCTCAAGTGTAAGTTATTTGACGATCAGGTTGTTCAAAACTCTGCTTTTTGCTGACCGTATTTTCATTGGAACGAAATTCGTTCCCGGGAAAATGCGGTCATGGTGATTGCAGAATTACAAACAACAATAAAAATAACGAGAAGGAGTTATTATGAGCAACAATGAATACAGGGACGCAGTAAACGAAGGCATCCGTGAAGGTGCATGGACGCTTAGAAAATTGCTACCATGGGGGATTCTAGGTATCATTATTCTTGTGGTAATTGGATGGGGACTTCACTCCTCTGAAATTATCGACAAAAATATAGATCGTGAAATCACCCAGCATAGCCGGCAGTATACGGAATCAAAACAAGCAATATTACAGAATTTGTATTCACAGTATGCAAGTCTACAGACCGGAATCGTCGAAGCTGAAGCAAACAGTTTGACTGACGTTGCAGAAGCAAAGCAGGCCCAGCAGAAAGCGTTGGTATTGCAAATGAAGCGTGAAGCGACAAACATCCCTCACGACCAGATACCAGCAGAAATCAAGATACTTATCCAATAACATTAACCCGATTTAAGGAGTATCATAAAATGAAAAAAACTTTCAGTGTGGCAGCGGTATTTATCTTTGCACTACTATTTAT
>JBAXHR010000082.1:0-5075 GCA_037138835.1 Candidatus Moraniibacteriota bacterium
TTATTAATAGAGCCTTTAAGAACTAAATGTAGAGCGCCCATTCCCCCTGGCAATATCATTAAGCTTTTTTTGGTCCATCGTTTTTTATTTCTCTGTTTGTTTTTTCTATATCTTGACGCTATTAGTAATAATATTGGGGTTGGTATGTGGGGTTTCAATTTTGAACTGCCCTTATTTTTAAATTCATTCCCGTTATCCACTGGCTGAACCTCCCGCCTTGGCAGCTGATTGGGAAAAACTGACCCATATTGACCATTGTTATTCGTCTGCCCAACACCGCGTGGCCTAGGAGAATCAGAAGAGCTTGAAACTGGCCTTCTCGCCGCCGCTAGTCTCTCTTCTCTTTCTTTACTTTTAACAGTATTTTCTAGCATAAGCATAGGAACAAGCCTTGATTTCAAATTAACAAACTACTACCTTTCCTCCTCCTCAAAATCCCGCTTAGCTTGTTCAATTTCCACCAATTGACAGGGGTCAGAAGTGATAATCTGATCTTCGGTGTAAGAAGCGATAACTTTAATTGCCACATGCTTGGCACCTGCAAATAAGATGCCTTCGCCCACATTACTTTCTAAGAGTAAAAACTTTTCTTGCTCTGTTAAATAAAAAGTTTCCGAAATTGTATCGATCGCCGCTGGAGATTGACGCAAAAGTAGTTGCAAAGAAGAGTTGGTCACAATTGGCTTACCATAACGCGAAGACATAAAATCTGCAATGTCTTGGGTAATTGTTGTGAGCCCTGTGTAATATTTGCGACAACGCTTGGCGATGCCAAACAAAAAAGAAGCTGCGTCATCATTTTGCATCATCACCCAAGCCTCATCCACCACAATAATTCGCTTTTTCAAAGTTGAGCGCATTTCATTCCAAATGAATTGCAAAATTGTGTACATCGCAATCGGACGAAGTTGTTCTTCCAGATCACGAATATTAAAGACCACCAATTGATTGTCAATCCGCACATTGGTTGGATGATTGAGCACTCCTGAGAAGATCCCTTCTGTGTATTTCTCCAAGCGTTTTGCCAAGGAGTCGCCACCTTCGGAATTTCGAATTACTTCATACAAATCTGACATCGTGGGAAAAGAATTTGCATTAAAAGCTTTGAAGTTGCTTTGCGCAGTGATATCGCGCATCGCATAAGTTTCCCGAATAGCTAAATCCAAAATCGAATCTTCTTCAGGCGTCACAGTGCCCAACATCAAATGTAGTAACCCAATCAAACTTGAGATGTTGCTTCGCAAGACATCCTCCGTGTCCTCATCTTCACCAACTTGTGGCAAATCAAAGGGATTGAGATGATATTGCGAATTCAAGGAAAGTTTGATGAATGTTCCACCAACCGTATCACACAAATATTTGTATTCATTCTCTGGGTCAATCACAATCACATTAATCCCAATCATCAAAGAACGAAAGATTTCCAACTTCACTGCGTAACTTTTCCCCCCTCCAGACTTGGAAAAAACTACCATGTTAGCATTTTCCATTTTAAAACGATCGAACAAAATCAAGCTGTTATTATGACGATTGATCCCATACAAAATTCCTTCATTGGAGGAAAGTTCAGCTGACACAAAAGGAAAAGTTGTTGAAAGTGGTGAAGTGTTCAAATTGTTTGCCACATCCAACTCGTCATTAGCCAAAGGCAAGGTCGAAGAAAAACCTTGTTCAACTTTCAAGATGGCTGGCTTAACATAAACCAACTGCGCTTCCAAAATTGATTCAATTTCTGAGCAGGATTTTTCGATTTCTTCCAAGGTCTTACCATAAACCGTCAGATAAATTCCAAAACGAAAAAATTTTTCTGTGCCTTGTTGCAAGCGATCGCGCAATTCTTCCGCATCCTGCAAAGCTGTTTCCAAAATTGGATCCCGAATTTTGCCACTTTCTTCTTCAATGTGAATTTGAGACTGCACTTGGGTTGAAGTTTTCCGCAGTGTTTTCAGCATTTCCCCCGTATTAATTGGATGAATAAACATTGCCACATCCATCGCAAAATCAATATTAATAATTGGCGAAAACCAATTTGTGTGCAAATAACGCGGATACGCCACGATAAACAGCGTCCGCGCAAAAGTTACGCCCACTTGCAAATGATTAGACCCAATTTTCATCGCTGCTGGCGCAATCAAATCTTTGATTGTTGCCACCCCGCGTTGATAAAGTTGCTCATTCTGCAACAATTCATCCTGCTCAACATTGGTATTTTTATTTTTATTTATTCCAAACATTTTTTTACATTGACCATTAACTATTATTTCAATTCAATTTTGTCCGTATCTTTAATAATCGTGTTGTTGTGCGTTGAGGGATTGTATGAATTATACAAAAGTTCGATAATTTCTTCTGTATTCAAAGCCGCCACATTCACTCCCGTACCAGACAAGCCAGCACTAATATGATCCAGGCGTTGCCCAAGTTGATTTTTATAGGTATCAAAAAGCTCTCGTCGCCTTGCCAGTGACATTTTTGAATTAGTAGCCCCAAAAATTTTATCCAAAAAATTATCACTCTTGGTTTCTACTGGATAAAAAGGCACCACCACATAAAAAAACTTCGACATAATATTGGAAACTTCCGCCAAATTCTGAATAAAATTTTGATATTCTGCCAATTGCAGAATCAGAAGCTCATTTGAAAGCTCATTCTCTTTCTTCTTCAGATAATTCAAATATGGCTTAATATTGAGCTTACGCGAACTGACCAAAATTTGAATCGGAAAATCCAGAGAATTCAAGAAATTCTGATATTGGCTGATAATTGAATCTTGCTCTTCCGTGGCTTTTAAATCAAAATTAACCGAAGAGACCAACAGCACTGCCCGCAGGGAACCGTTTTTCATCACCACCACGCCATCTCTCACCTCTTCCACATCCACATACTTCTGAGTGCTTAGACCACCATCAGCATTGGCTGTTAAACTTTTTGAGTGTAATGATTCCATTTGTTATTTTTCTTACTTTTTATTTTTTCGCAACTGGCTTTTTTAAAATTTCTTCCAAATTCTTATTATACTGCGCGCCCTGACTATCAAGCAGTTGTGCCAAACTTTTCAAGGACTGCGAGCTCATTTTTTTATCCGCCAAATGAGCTGTCTCGACCACTGGGTCCTTATGTTCAATTTGCTCGCGTTGTGGCGCTCTTTTCCAAACATAAATTTTTGGACGAAAATAATATAAGATCCCAAAAATCACGAAACTACCCAGCGGTTGGCCATATGGCCTGAAAAAAGCCAAGCCAGTGAATAAAGCTGCCACTGGTAGCCCGATGATAAAAAAGACCACCGACGGCATCATATTCCACAGCACCAACAAAATCACGCCGAGCGCAATCATCCAGCCCAGTTGCTTCATTGTGAGCGGTCCAGCGACCTTATCCTCTACATCCAAATATTGTGGAACATTAATCAACATTTCGTTTTATTTTAAGAATCTTTTTCAATATATTGTATTCACCAGCTAAATAGCAGCTATAATTCGCCTGAATCAACGCCATTTGTTGCGCTAATTGCCGTCGAAGTTCCAGGAGTTGCAGCAAAAAAGACCGCAATTTGCCGAACCAAAATCATCGCCGACATCGCAATCACAATCCCCAACACGGAAAATTTGAAAATATCCTTACCTTTCTTGATGCGTTCTTCATCTCCTGCTGAAGTTAAATACAAAATTGCGCCCGTAATCATCATAATCAAAGACAAAATTCCAAAACTACCCAACAAGAAATTCAACAACCTAACGGTAATAGCTGAAAGAGAAGCTGCTTTAGCCAAATCACCATTATTCGATGCCCACCCCAAGGCACCTGTAAGCTCTTTCAAGATTGATGGGGCAGCGATGGCTAAAGCTAAACCAATTAATGCCGCTGAGATTGTTTCTTTTGCTTTTTCAATTTTTTTCGGATCACCTGCGGAAAGCACATACATAACTGCTGCAATTGTTATGGCAAGCAAGGCGAAAGTAACGATACTCCTTTGGACTAAGACCATAATATGGGTTGCAATATCCACTAAGTTATCGTAAGTTAATGGATTGGTAAATGCTACCGCACCAGTAGCGGTAGTATTGGTTGCCGAAACTGGCACGCAACAAGATTGACCCACATAAGCAGCCCCACTCCCTGCTTTGCAAATACCATCCGCTTTTTCTGTAGCCGACACACAAGTTTTTCTACAATTTCCCAACACTGAACTACCAGCGCCACTACAAGTTCCCCCTGTAGCAGCAAAAACAGACTGACTAAAGAAAGTAGACAGTAAAAGAAAACAAATGCCCCAAAAAAAATATTTTATTTTCATACTTTTATTTTGAACTTTTTGATATTTAAAAAAAAATTTTTTCCACTCAGCTTCTTTTTACCTAGGCGCTCCAACGCATTGGAACTCCCACCAATTACTAACACCGCCAATCCCCAAATTTTGCTTTGCACCCAAAAAGAACATCACCGTATTTACGAATATCCAAGCCAATAAAATGATTGCCAAACCTATGCAAGCATTTTTCATCATGCCTTTCGCCCCTTCAATAGCCTTGGGGTCGCCGAAAGAAGTAACATAAGAACTCCCTCCCAATGTAAACATTGCCAACACGACAATCACTGAGATTCCCATAATATAGTGAATAATATTGTAAAAACCTTTTATCAAATCACAAAGCGTACACATTGGCTGGCCACTTTTTCCGCAAGGAACAAGCCCGCCACTAGAAATCACCTCAGCTGAAGCTATTTGTGCCGACACAAAAAAACATACACCGACCAAGAAACCAAAAAACATCAAGATAATAGTTTTCTTTCTCATTTCTTTCCTTGATTTAAAGCATTTAATCTATTGGTCATCAACACCAAAGCTTGATGCAGAGACACATCTCCGCGCCCAATTGAATCAACTGCTTCTGCAAAAATATTATAAACACTATCCTGATCAATTTGATACCAACTTTTGGCAATCAAATTGCCACTAGCAAAAACTCCCAGCGTAGCATCCGTTTTCTGCAATTCAATCAAATCACGCCTCGCCGCTGGCTGCCCAGTTTTTTTCAAATATTCCAAAGCAGGGTCATAATTGATTGCAAAAT
>JBAXHR010000083.1:0-5063 GCA_037138835.1 Candidatus Moraniibacteriota bacterium
AAGAGAACCCTCTAAAAAGTTTTTTAAAACTTTTTAGAAAATTTGAAATTTTTAATTTGAAATTTGAAAAAAATCAAGCCATATAAATTTCAAAAGTTAGAACTACTACAAAACCTTCCTGCGTTTAGCAGGAATTTATTAAAAATTTTAAATTTTAAATTTTAAATTAAAAATCCGTGTCTCAACGCATCATTCAACTCAACAAACTGATCAAAACCCATCTGGGGGAAATTTTTCAGCGTGAGCTAAGTTTAAAGCTTGGCATTTTTGTGACGATTTCCAAGGTTGACACCACCCCAGATTTACGCTATGCTCGAGTGTCGCTTAGCGTCTTTCCCTTCAAGGAATCAAACTATGCGCTCAAGGCCATTACCAAGGAAAAGTTCGCCATCCAAGGCGCCCTTAACCGTAAATTGGTCACCAAGCCCCTGCCAAGACTTGTTTTTCAAATAGACTCAACTGAAGAAAAAGCTGATGAAATTGAAAAAATTCTCTTGCAGCTTTAAATTTCCATGCTTTTTTTCTAGATTTCCAAAAATCTTAAACTTTCGAGTTTAAGATTTTTAATTCAAAACTTCAAAATAGGCTCTGAATTATCATTTTTGAAGCATGAATTTTTTGAAAAATATATTGCTCGAGCAAGCCTTTCTTTTTTCTAAAATTTTCCATTGGTTGCCGTCGATTGAGGCCTGCCTACCGGTAGGCAGGGAAAATTTTAGTTAAAAAAGAAAGAGCGGTGAGGATATTTGAAAAAATTTATGCCTCAAAAATTGCAGCTTCTCAAAAATATTTCCAATGACTAACTTTACTTCCGAATTTAAAACCCTAGCCTACACGATTCAAAAAGCAAATCGTATTTTGCTATTTGCACATAGCAGTCCGGATGGCGACACGGCTGGCAGCGTTTTAGCCTTGAAGGAATATCTTTTCTCTCTTGGCAAGACAACTGACATCGCTTGTTTGGATCAACTACCAATTTTTTTACAATCTCTGACCGAATACACCTTCGAAAATCCCGCCAACCTAGACCTTTCCGGCTATGATGCAGCCATCGCCTGTGACAGCGTTGAGCGCGGTTTTCAAACCATCTCGCCAACCTTACCAGAAAAAACCGCCACTGTCATCATCGATCATCACCCCGACATTAGCCTGAAGGCTGATATTATCATCATTGATGCACAACGCTCATCAACCTGTGAAATTATTTATGAATATCTAACTTCGCAAAATGTTCATATTTCAAAAAATATTGCGACTTATTTAATGATTGGGGTGCTTTCTGACACTGGCAATTTTCAACATTCCAACACCTCCACGCGCGTGCTGGAAATTTCTGCCGACCTCATGAAAAAAGGTGCTTCTTTTCCAAAAATTATTGAAACTAGTTTCGCCAACAAAAAACTTTCCACCCTTAAACTTTGGGGCATCGCTTTTGAAAAAGCCAAAATCAACCCAAAAAATGGGCTCATTACCACAGTTCTAACCAAACAAGATATTGAAAAATGCGATGCTTCCACGGAGGACATTGGCCAAGTTGCTTCAATCCTAAACACTGTTCCAGGCACCAAATTTTCTCTGGTTTTATCTGAAAGAGAAAGTGGCACCATCAAAGGAAGTTTGCGTAGCGAACAATACAAAGGCGTGGATGTTTCTGCCATTGCCCATCTTTTTGGTGGCGGCGGTCACAAACTTGCCAGCGGTTTCGAAGTCAAAGGTCAAATCCAAGAAACCGAAAACGGATGGGAAATTATTTAAAATTTCCAATGACTAATTTCCAATGACTAATAAAATCTAAAATCCAAATGTCAAAAATTTGAATTTAAAATTTTGAACTTTATTAGAAATTAGAAATTAGGATTTAGGATTTAAAAATATATTTCAATAAACAAAACGACTTTATTCTGCTACAATAGAAATATAAAAAAAATAAATTTAATTTTATGCTAATCGGTTGTCACATTTCAATTGCAGGAGGAGTTTTCAAAGCGCCGCAACGGGCAGCTGAGCTTGGTTGTGAGGCGATGCAAATTTTCACTCGCTCGCCCCAAGGCGGCAAAGCCCCAACCCTGACAAATGAAATTTGTCAGGAATTTCAAATTTCAAATTTAAAATTTCAAATTAAGGAAGTTGTTGTTCATACTCCTTATTACATCAATTTTGCTTCCACCAATAATCGTATTCGTTATGGTTCAATTAGTGTCCTGCGCGATGAACTTGAAAGGGCAAGTTTGCTAGGCGCCAAATATGTCATGACCCACCTCGGCAGTGCTGGCGAGCTTTCGCAGCAGCAGGCCAACGCAAAAACCATCGAGGCTTTGAAAAAATCTTTGGAAGGTTACACAGGCTCAACAGAACTGCTAATCGAAAACGCCGCTGGTGCAGGCAAAATCATGGGATCTTCGTTTTCGCAAATTGCTGAGATTATTGCTGGCGTAAAGCATACTAAATTAGTAGGCATTTGCCTCGACACCCAACATTCCTTTGCTTCTGGCTATGATTGGCGAGATTTTGAAAATACTTTGCAAAAAATTGATGCCGAAATTGGTCTGGATAAAATTAAACTCATCCATGCTAACGACAGCAAAACCGAACTAGCTTCCAACAAGGACCGCCACGAACACATCGGTAAAGGGCTGATTGGTGAGGAATCTTTCAAAAATATTGTTTCATTTGCTCAAGCAAAAAACATTTCCATGATTTTGGAAACCGAGCATGAGGGAGTGGTGGAAGACATCAAATTATTAAAAAAATTCAGAAAGCAATAATAAAAAATATTTCTAGCATTGGAGGCTCGACCTCCATTATGGAGGTCGAGCCTCCATGCAACTAGTAATGTTTTAGAAAATCTATCAAATACAATCTCTATGCTCATCGCTATTATTTCTGACACGCACGACAATTTGCCAAACCTCAAAAAAGTTTTGGAGTATTGTCGCGTGCAAAAAGTTGCAAAACTGATTCACTGCGGTGATCTGGCAACCCTTGAAACTTTAGATTTTATTAACAACAATTTTTCCGGCGAAATCTTTTTCACTTTTGGCAATATGGATGACGGCCACATTGCCGATTATCCTTTTGAAGACAATCAATACAAAAATACTCAAATTTTTCCTGACTTTGGCAAGCTTGAAATAGCCGACAAAAAAGTCGCTTTCGTGCATTATCCAACCGTAGCCAAGCAACTCTGTGAAACTGGTGAATTTGATTTTGTTTTTCACGGTCACACCCACAAACCTTGGACCGAAGTCATCAACAATTGCACCCTGCTCAATCCTGGCAATGTCGCCAATCAATACTACCCACCGACCTTTGCCGTTTGGAACACTAGCGACAACATTTTCCAGCTCATTCGAATTAATGAATTACCGCAATAAGCCACAATAACCAAGATACGAGATACAAAACACAAGAAATAAATAGTTTTAAAATAACCAAATAAGATTCAAAATTCAAGAGAGTGGTTTGAAAATTTGATTTTTGAGTGTTGAATTTTGTTTGATGTTTGTATCTTGATGTTTGTATCTTGCCTGCCTGCCGGCCTGTCTGCCGATAGGCAGGTAGGCAGGGTGTTTGTATCTTATATTCTATTTATCTTTTTAAAAAAATGTCCAACCAACCCCAACTACAAAAATTAAATTTGGAGATGTCACAATGCTCAAAGTGCCCTCTTCGCACTGGTTGCCAACGCGTGGTTTTTGGCGCTGGAAGTTCTGAGGCGCAAATTATGTTCATCGGCGAAGCCCCTGGCAAAAAAGAAGATGAGCTTGGCGTGCCTTTTGTGGGTAGCACCGGCAGAATTTTGGACAAGATGCTTGCCAGTATCAACCTTGCCCGTGAAGAAGTTTATCTGACCAACCTTTGCAAATGTCGCCCGCCAGAAAACCGCGACCCACTGCCGGAAGAAATCCAACATTGCGCAACTTGGCTTGAAAAACAAATCAAGATTATCAACCCAAAAATTATCATCACCCTCGGTCGCTACGCCCTTAACCACTTTTTGCCCGAAGCAAAAATCTCCCAAGTGCATGGGCAAATTATGACATTACAAATTCCGAAAATTGGAACCATAAAGCTTTTCCCCCTTCATCACCCTGCGGCTGCCCGCATCAACCGCCAAACCCGCGCCCTCTTCACCCAAGATTTTCAAAAAATCCCAACTATATTACAGCAAATCAAAAAAGAGCAGTGATGCCCTTTTAAAATATTCTAAATTAAAATAGCTGATTGTATTTATTTTTTAATTATTTTCACAATACCCTTATTAGCATCAACTTCAACAAACATTCCATCTTTTAAAATCTGTGTAGCAAATTTTGTCCCAACTATACAAGGCTTTTTCATTTCACGTGCGATAATAGCAGCATGGCAGGTAAGACCTCCGATGTCGGTTATGAAGGCAGCCGATTTTTGCATAGCTGACAGCAATGAAGGATTCGTCGAACGAGAAACTAAAATGTCACCTTTTTTCATTTTCTCTATATCCGCTGGCACATTAACTATTTTCACGATACCCACTGCTCTTCCTATAAATGCTACTTGCCCCATAACCAGTTCGCCCCCTAATTCAGTTTTGACTTTCAGATATTTAGAGGCTCCCAGGGGCATTGCGTAAGTCATACCTGCATCGTGAAATAATATTGAATTCTTTAAACGCAAATCAACAATCATACCATCAAATTTACCTATTTTCAGTGCAGCTAAAACTTCTGAATTAAGCATATTAGAAACTTGTTTCCTGCTACATCCAATGCGTCTGCCTATTTCCTCCAATAAAAATTCTACCAAATAATAAGATTCTGCGAATACACCTTTTCTAAAGTATTTAATAAAAACAATATCAGCACCAATATCAAACCACCGCTGATCTTTTTTTGAAATTTTATATTGCTCAATAATTTGTTTTTTTTCAACCTTAACTCTCTTAATATAGTTTTGCGTTTCTACAATCTTTTCTTTAAGCAATCCAGAGTAAATAAGCTCTTTCACTTTTTCATCAACATCACTTAAAGTTAATTTTTCTCCCTCAAATGCATAGTTAACCCATTCAAAATCATCTTTTAATT
>JBAXHR010000084.1:0-5020 GCA_037138835.1 Candidatus Moraniibacteriota bacterium
ATACAAGAAACAATAACCAAATAAAACTCAAGATTCAAGATCCAAAAATACAAAGAGAGTGGTTTGAAAGTTTGAGTTTTGAGTATTGAATTTTGTTTGCCTGCCTGCCGGTAGGCAGGGTGTTTGTATCTTGGTGTTTGCATCTTAAATGGTAGATTTTGTTTGGTGTTTGTATCTTGGTTATTGTATTTTTAAAAGTTTTATTCTAAAAGGATTATTTCAAAAAACATGCTGTGTGTTTCATGCTCCATGTTCTACAAACTAATATGCAAAATGCCAGCCCTATTATCAATTTTTTCATTCAGCAAGGCGTGCCAGTGCAGACAGTGGTCTTGCTTTTGTTGCTTCCAGTTGTGGTAACCTTGATTGCTTTTTTTCGCCAAGTGGTGGGGATTAAGGCTTTCGGGATTTATACCCCAGCGATTGTCACTTTTGCTTTTTTGGCAGTGCCACAACTTCGTTATGGGGTGGTGGTTTTTGTGGTGGTGATTTTGGTGGGGATGCTGATGCGTGTTGCCCTTAAAGATTTGCGAATCTTGTATTTGCCAAGAGTGGCAATCACGCTGAGTGTGATTGCTTTTGCAATTTTGTTTTTGTTTGCAGGTGGCGGTTATTTCAAACGCACTGGCTTGGCGAGTGTGACGATTTTTCCAATTCTGATTATGATTACGATTGTGGAAAAATTTGTAGTAACGCAAATTGAAAAAGGCAACAAGGTGGCGATTATTTTGGCAATTGAAACCCTGGTGATTTCTTTGGCTGGTTATTATTTAGCAAGTTGGACAATGCTGATTGATGGAATTTTGCGATATCCTTGGATGATTTTGATTACGATTCCGATTAATATTTTTCTTGGGAAATGGGATGGCTTGCGCTTGACGGAATATCTGAGATTTCGAGAAGTGCTGAAGAATTTGAAATAAAAGGTCATACAAACATTTAAACACACAAACATTTAATCATTTGAACGAACAGGCAAACGAATCATATTTGTTTATGCTTACATGTTCAAATGATAGTGTGTTTGTATGATTTTATGATTATATGTTTAAATGATTAAAATATGTTTGAAGAATTCAAAAATGCGGGGAAATTGCTGGGGCTAAATGCGAGAAATTTGGCTTATATTCGTCCGTACAACAAGAAAAAAGCCAAGCGTTTGGCGGATGATAAGCTTTTGAGTAAGCGGGCTTTGCACAAAGGCGGGATTCCAGTGCCGAAACTTTTGGCAAAAATTCGTTCAACTGAAGAGTTGGACAATTTTGAGTGGGCAAATTTGCCAACCTCTTTTGTGCTGAAGCCGAACCGGGGTTTTGGTGGCGGTGGGATTTTGGTGGTTTATGGACGCAAGAAAAAAAACAAGCAAGAAATTGAACAATTAAAAAATGGTGAAATTCTCTCGCCGGTCTGGGTCAGAGCAGATGGCTCGAAAGTGACAGTTGATGATTTGAAAACGCATATTCGCAATATTTTGGATGGAGCTTTCTCACTTTCAAATATGCCAGACATCGCTTTTTTTGAAGAACGCCTGACTTTGCTCAAATTATTCAAGCCCTATGCTTACAAAGGCATTCCTGACATTCGCGTGATTGTGTTTAATCGCATCCCAGTGATGGCAATGCTTCGTCTGCCAACCAAGGAATCTGGTGGCAAAGCTAATTTGCAACAAGGTGGCATTGGAGTTGGCATCGACTTGGCCACAGGCGTGACCACGACGGCAGTTTTGGGTAAAAGTAAAATCATTGATTATGTGCCTGGGACAAGAATGCTTCTTTCGGGAATTCGAATTCCATATTGGAAAGATATTTTGCTCTTGGCGGTTAAATCGCAAGAAATTTCAGGGATGGGTTTTTTGGGAGCGGATGTGGCGATTGATCGAGAACGAGGGCCAGTGTTTTTGGAAATCAATGCTCGTCCTGGGCTTGGGATTCAAGTGGCGAATTTGGCAGGTTTGCGAGAAAGATTGGAAAGAATCAAGGGATTGAAAATAAAAACGGCGGCGCGCGGAGTGCGGGTGGGTCGAGATTTGTTTGGGGGAGAGGTGGAAGAAGAAGTGGAGGATATCTCAGGACGCAAAGTGATTGGAACAATTGAGAAAGTAAAATTGATTGGACGGGGTGAAAAAACCGTTGAAGTGGAAGCTAAGATTGATACAGGAGCAGGCTTTAGTTCGATTGACACTGATTTGGCACAGCAACTTGGTTTCGAGGACACAGTGGCGGAGTATCAAAAAATCGAAGCTACTTATCAAGACATCAAACATCTTAGTAGAAAAGAGCGCTGGGATATTTTTAAACACATTCCTCATTTGGAAAGTATGGCGGTCGTCAATTCTGCTAGTGGCTCAACTTATCGTCCGACGATTCGCATTAAGTTTGTGATGGATGGGGTTATGATTTCCACAAAAGTAACCTTGATCAATCGGGCGCATTTGAAATATCCAATTATTATTGGCAAAAGAAATTTGAAAAAGTTTTTGATTGATGTAAATAAATAGCTTTAGTTTTATGAAAAATATTATTATTATGTATGCTGGGGATGATTGGAAAAAAGAAATTCCAATTACTAACGAAGGGACAAGATTGGCAATTCAAGATTGGATGAAAAGGGCAGAAAATGTCAAAATTGGTCTTTATCGAGCGAGCATCAAATGGTATGATCTTGAAAGAAATGTTTTCAAAAAAGCCTGGGTGTTTCGGGATGGAGTTTGGCAGAAAATTGAAAACGAAATTTCAGCGGATTTAATTTATGATAAGGTACTGAGCAAATATGACTATTCTTTGCTTGATTTTAAATTAAAAATAGCTCAAAAAACTTTACTCTTTAATTCGCCACTTTTTCGGGCAACATTTAATAATAAATTGTCTCAATATGTGATGTTCGGACAGTTTATGCCCCTTTCGCAGATTGCAAGCAATGAGTTAGAATTAAAGCTGGCAATAAAAAAAAGTCCAGGTGAAAAAATCGTAATCAAGCCACTGTATGGCTGTGGTGGTTTTGGTATTTTTATTGGAGAAAAAAAAGAGGCCTTGGGCAAAGAGTTTAATTATCCAGTTTTATTACAAGAGTTTATTTTAAGTGAAAAAGGTATTCCTGGAATTTCACGGCAGGCTGAAACTTCAGATTTGCGATTAGTCTATCAGGGAGGTGAATTGGTCTATGCTCTTTCAAGAATTGCAGCCAAGGGATCCTTGTTTACTAATCTGCATCAAGGTGCAACTGGAAAAATGATTACCAAAGACCTTATACCAACTAGTTTGAAAAAAATAGTGGAAAAAATTAATCATAAAATAGCCGTCTTCCCTAATATGCAATATTCTCTGGATTTTATTTTTGATAATGATGGCAAGCCCTACTTTGTGGAAATGAATACGACTCCCGGCATCGATTTGGTGACGCTCCTGGGAGATGAAAAAACGAAACAGGCCAATTTTGATTTTATAAAAAACTTATTAAAATGAGAAATGAAAAAGTAAGGATTGCAATGATCGCCCCGCCGTTTGGTGACACGGGGGGTCCAGAAATTGTTACGCAAAATTTGACAGATGCGCTCTTGAAATTAGGTGTGGATGTTACCTTATTTGCGCCAGCTGATTGGAATACTCAAGCGAAAAAAATTGCATCACTTGAAAAAAGTATTTGGAATATGAAAAATCGTAACGAGCTTAGTGCGAAAGAATTTAGGCAACTTAAGATTTCAAGTCAAGAAAAAGTTTTAGCTTTTCAACAAGATTTTGATATTATTCATTTGCATTCACAGCGTTATGCTTTAGGTGTTTGCGAAAAAGCCAAGCTCCCATGTGTTATTTCTTTTCATAATAGAATTTCCACAGAAGCTTTTGAACCAATAAAAAAAAGTAAACTGTATACTGTCGCGCTTAGTCAATCTCAGCGAGGAGAGCTCAATGTTTCAGCTGTGATTTATAATGGTGTACCTACAAAAGAAATTCAATTTTCTTTTGAGACAGGTCAATATTTGATTTTCGTTGGAAGACTAACCGATCAAAAAGGAATTGACACTGCGATTGAAATTGCAATTAAGGCAAAACAAAAACTTTTGATTTTTGGTAGAGTTGGAAGCACTCAGGAGCGAAAAGATTTCTTTGCTGAAAAAATCCAACCCTTTTTGAATAACGAAAATATTATCTATAAAGGTGAAGTTTCGCATGATGAAATTTATGATTATTTAAAGGGAGCTTCGGCTTTCCTTTTTCCAATTCGCAGGCCTGAGGTTTGCCCAATGGTGGTGGCGGAGGCCTTGGCATGTGGAACGCCAATTATCGGGACAACAGTTGGACCCTTGCCCGAACTTTTAGGCGGTAACCCCAAAATTGCCTTTCTTTCTGATGATATAGATGAATTGGTTAACGCTGTGAAAAATACGGATTTTTTGGACAGGAGAGCTTGTCGGAAATATGCCCAAGAGAATTTTGATAGCTTGGTTATGGCTAGAAATTATTTGGAGCTATATAACAAAATACTAAAGCTATAGTTTTAAAATGCAAGAAAAAGTATTATTGTTGATTATTTTGCTTTGAAAAAACTTAATTTAAGCATATAATGTAACAAGTGGTAATTTGATAAGTCAATTGTTTTTAAATATGAAACCAATTTTTATTTCGCATAATTTTCGAAAAATTAAAGAGATGTCAGGCAAAGACAAATGGAAAATACTAGGCAAGCTTTGCTTGGGACTTTTTGGGTTGGGAATTTTAGTCGTAGTTGGAACTTTTCTTTATTTTTCCAAGGATTTGCCAAGCGCGACTTCAGTGGACGCCAAGTTGGTAGCACAATCGACCAAAATCTATGACCGCAGTGGCCAGCATCTTTTGTATGATGTGCATGGCGAAGAAAAACGCACAGTGGTGCCTTTTGCGCAAATTCCGGATAATGTGAAATATGCCACAATCGCTTTGGAAGATCAGACTTTCTATGCCCATCATGGCATTGATCCGAAATCAATTTTGCGTTCAATTTTTAAGGATATTATTAAGGGTGGGGCAGTGCAGGGAGGGTCAAC
>JBAXHR010000085.1:0-4981 GCA_037138835.1 Candidatus Moraniibacteriota bacterium
TTTCTAAAGGGGGAAGAAAGAATGTTCGTAGATTCGAATGTCATTCGTAGTTTCGTATCGCGTTAATTATTGACGCTATTTTCAAAAATTCACTTGGCACCAAGCTTTCGCGACCGACGAGGACGCCATCCATTTGAGGCCCGATGCAGACTTGCGTTGCAGTGTTAGCAGTGACAGAACCGCCATAAATTATTTTCACTTTTCCCGCCACTTCAGTGCCATATTTTTCAATCAACATTTTTTTGATAATTATCTTCACGACCAAAATTTCATCACTAGTTGGAATTGCATCGCTGCCCACTGACCAAATCGGCTCATAAGCCAACACGATTTTCTCAACCTTACCAGCATTAATACCCATCAAGCTTTGCTTAATTTGCTGGGCAATTATTTCCGAAGTCTGCCCATTTTCTTTCTCCTCCTTCGATTCGCCCACGCAAACAATCGCAACCAAATCATTTTCCAATGCCTGCTTAATCTTGGTGTTGATAATTTCCCCATTTTCACCAAAATATTTGCGCCGTTCGCTATGCCCCACAATCACATAGCTGCAACCCACGCTCTTGAGCATGGTCGCAGAAATTTCACCCGTGAATGATCCTTTTTCCTCCCAGAAAATATTTTGCCCGCCCATGGAAACTTTCTCACTTTTCAATATTTGTGCAAATTTTTCCAAATGCACAAACGGAGGGCACAGCACGATTTCCGTTTTTCCTCTAGCCAGCTTTTTCAACTCCTGCTGAAAAGATTCCAGATACTGCTGGCGCTCAGCAATAGTGAGAAGGTTCATCTTTAAATTTCCGATAATCAACTTCTTCATAATAATATAAATGATTTAAGAAAATTTCAACCAAAGGTTGATCAGCCTCTGGCTGACATTTTCAAATTTCCAACAATTAATTTTTTCATAATAATATTATTCATCTTTTCTGAGATTAAGATGCCTTTTCACGAACCAAACTATGCCAATTAAGATTATGATGCCAATTGCAAGATCAAACTTATGAAAATAAACTCCAAGCGTGTCCCAACTACTTCCGAGTTTGAGTCCGAGATAAGCCAGAAAATAGCACCAGGGAAGCGAACCAACGAAAGAATAAATCACAAATTTTGAAAAATTCATCTTAGCAATACCTGCTGGAAGCGAAATAAAAGTTCGCACCACAGGAAGCAAACGAGAGAAAAAAATTGCGCTTGAACCATATTTTTCAAAAAAATTATCTGCCAAATTCAAATCATGCTTGGTGATCAAAAAATATTTTCCATATTTTTCAATGAATTTTCTCCCGCCATATGCACCCACCAAATAAGCAATCACTGAGCCAACCACGCAGCCAATTGCACCTGCCAAGGAAACTCCCCAGAGTGTGAACCTTCCCTCAAGCACAAGATACCCTGCAAAAGGCATGATGATTTCAGATGGAAGTGGAATACACATACTTTCAATAGCCATCATAATAGCCACCCCAAAATATCCCAGCATCGAAATTCCTCCAATGATAAAAACAGCCAAATAACTAATGAGTTGTGTGATCATAAAATTTGAAAATTATTATTTTAAATATATCCTCTCCTATGTCATTCCGGACTTACCGCGTCCGTCCTTTGGCGGGATCCGGAATCTAGAATTTTAGTACATGCAATTTACTGCAACGAAGATCCTGAAACAAGTTCAGGATGACAAATTATTATTCGCTACCTTTCTTTTGAAATTTTTTCTTGTGACCCAAGCGCCAACCTAATGCAATCTTCTGGGTCATAACCCAGATTTTCAGAAAATTGCACACTGCACACAATCAAATTCCCCAACTCCTTTTTCAAATCGTCGTCTGTGTGGGTGGTGCTATCTTTGGCATAATTTCGCTCCCAACGACAAATGTCACCAAAAACTTTTCCAATAACCACAATCATCTGCCCCAAGGACAATTTTTCATCTTGCCAAATTTCCCTGGCTTGTTTTGAAATTTCCTTAATTTCCATAGAATTACATTGCTACATTGTTACTTTTTCAACAAACTATTTTGCATTTTAACAATGTAACAGTTTAACAATTTAACAATGTTTTTAAAGTTGTTTTCGCAGATATTCCGCCGCCTCTTCTGACGCTAAGGTTGAAATTTCAATTCCGGTTTCCAATTCAAAGCCAGCCCAAATCGAAGTGTGTGGCAAAATTTCAATGTGCCAGTGAAAATGAGGATAATCCTTGCCATCACAAGGTGCGGTGTTGATATAGAAATTATACGGCGGGTCATTCAGTGCTTTGAAAATAGCTTGCAAACTTGCGCCAAAAACCTGCGCCAATTTCACTTTTTCCAAATCAGTAATGCGCTCGAAATAAGGATTGTGTTTTTTTGGCGCAACCCAAACTTCAAAAGCAGCGCGCGAAGCATAAGGGCAAAAAGCCACAAAGTCTTCATTTTCAAACACGATTCGTTTGCCAAATTCTTTTTCAAATTCAATCATTGTGCAAAACACGCATTGCTTGTTCCTGCGGTAATAAAGTTCAGCACCATCCAACTGACCTTGCAGATATGGAGCAATCACGGGAATTGCCATAATTTGAGAATGAGGATGCGAAATTGAAGCGCCAGCTTCTTTGCCATGATTATGAAAAATGGAAATATAATTGACATTTTTCTTGCTCATCAAGTCCAAATAACGATCTTGAAAAGCATCAAAAACTTCTGCCACCGCCAGCACATCCATCAAAGCCAACTGCTTGAAATGATCACGGGTTACCACAACCTCATGAAAACCGACCCCTGGCATCGAAAAATAAGGTCCTTCAGGAATGGCTTTTGCCACTACATCTGGGGAGACAGTGGGATATTTGTTGGGAAAAACTCGCAAAGACCACTGTCCTTCATTGTCAGCATAAATCAACACATCAGGCTCTTGCCCACTGGCCACTGGATCTTCGAAAAGACAATCCTCAATTCCCTTGTCATCCTTGATTCTTTCAAAATTTGCAAAAGAATCTGGCCTTTTTGCTCTGCCTGTGGCAATCACCACCCAGTCGCCCGTGATGAGATCCTGACGCAATTGAGAAACTGCTTTTGAAATTTCTTGAGAATTTTCCTTGGTCTCAGCTTCGCCCAAATTGTTGAAATTTATTTGCATTTTTTTTAAAATAAGATTTAGGAATTAATTCTTTTTTATTCCTAGCCTATTTAGATATTTGTATTTTTGTATTTTCTAAAATTTGAAATCTGTAATCTAGCATCTAAAATCTCTCCCTTGATTACTGGTTACTGATTACTACTTTTACTATTTCACTTTTTTAATATTATATTTGCCAGCAATGAGTCGCCCTTTTGTCTTGAATAAGTCAATCAACACCTGAACAAAACCATTAGGCCCAGTCAAACTTACAGTTGACCCTTCTTCGTTGTTCCAGCGAACTGGCATTTGCACAACCTTAAAACCAAGCTTCTTGGCCAAAATAATCAATTCAAAATCAAATCCAAATCTGTCCACAACCATTCTTTTTGCAATCTCATGAGCAGCCAAGCCAGTCATTGCTTTGAAGCCACACTGTGTATCTGGAAAACTCCACAAGCCAAGCACAATCCTGATCAACCAATTTCCACCCTCACCCATAATTTCACGATATTTCGGCTGATGAACTTGCACCGAAGCACCTTTTATTTTTCGAGACCCAACCACCAAATCAGCGCCTTTTTCAAGCCAAACTAATGATTCATTCACATGCGTAATTGAAGTTGAACCATCGGCATCCAGAAAAACCACAAACTTGCCCTTGGTTTCGAGCAATCCCTGTTTAACTACGAAGCCCTTGCCATGATTTTCTTTGTTATCAATGACTCGCAAATTCTCAATCTGCTGAGTATACCCCTCTGCAATTTTGGCTGTTTTGTCAGGCGAACCGTCCACAACCACAATAATTTCGTAATCAAAAGCTTTTTCATCAAGAAAGCTTTTGATTTCCAAAAGATTACTGCCAATTCTTCCCTCTTCCTTATAGGCAGGGATCACTACTGACAAAAATGGTTTCTGATTTTCATTCATACTGATTCTAATTTATTTTAATTATTTATTAAACTTGTATTTTCCTGTTATTAAATTCCACTTTATTTTAAACAAATCCACCAACGCTTGCAAATAACCATTAGCTCCAAAAAAACTCATCGCCAATTCTTCTTCGTTGAGCCATTTGACTGGAATTTGCTCAATCTTGAATCCAAAAGCTTTCGCCAGCGCAATAAGCTCGAAATCAAAACCAAAGCGATCCACCACCATTTGCTTGGCAATTTTGTGCGCTGCCTCAGCTCTGAGAATTTTGAATCCGCACTGCGTATCAGGGAAATTCCAAAGCCCCAAAACAATTCTAATCAACCAATTACTAGCTTCCCGCATCATTTCTCGCAACTTGGACTGATGAATTTGGACAAAAGCACCTTTAATCTTACGCGATCCCACCACAACCTCAGCGCCTTTCTCAATTTCCAACAAAGCTTTCTCCAAATGCGTAATTGAGGTTGAACCATCAGCGTCCAAAAAGGCAACTATTTCGCCCTTAGCCTCCAGCAATCCCTGTTTTACCGCAGATCCTTTGCCATGATTTTCTCGATTATCTATCACCCGCAAACTTTTCAATTGAATAGCATAATTTTTCGCCACTTGTGCGGTGTTGTCAGGTGATCCATCCACAATCACAATAATTTCATAATCAAAATCCTTCGAACTTAAAAAATTTTCAATCTCCAAGAGATTGTTTCCAATGCGGTCTTTTTCCTTGTAAGCAGGAATCACTACTGATAAATAAGGAGTTTTTGCCATTGCTGAGTTTCTTAATGAATTTAAATCATTCCCACCCCTTTTCCCATTTTTTTGATTAATTTAATTATAGCACAAGATTTGAAAATGCCCAGCCCAAGGCTCTGTCAATAGCTAGGTTATCAGACGCCTGAACAAATATATTTAAACAAGTAATTTTTAAAAAAATCTAACCAATACAACC
>JBAXHR010000086.1:0-4951 GCA_037138835.1 Candidatus Moraniibacteriota bacterium
GGAATAAAGAGTAGAATGGGGAGAGGAAGAAAAGGGAAAAAAGGGGGAAAGACGAGACGGGGATTTTTGGGGGTAATAAAAAGTTGATATAATTTTTTATTTTTCAAATTTATGCTTAAGCCGTATAAAGACCCTTATGGTTTTCGAAAACTGCTGGCTTTTCAAAAAGCTGAGCAGGTGCAGGTTTGTTGTGGGCAACTCACAAGATTGTTTCCGAAAACCAGGACGCTGTTGAGTTTGGCTGACCAAATGGATCGTAGTGCGCGCAGTGGCAAACAAAATATTGTGGAAGGTTGGAAAAGAAATACAACCAAGGAATATTATGATTTTCTTGGTTTTTCAATTGGGGCAATTGCGGAATTGGAGGAGGATTGCAATGATGTTTGGAAAGGATTTTACGCAGATTTAATGGGGCTAAAAGGGGTAATGGGAGAAAGGGGCGAAATGGGAAAAATCGAAAGGGAAGAAAAGGAAGAAATGGGAGGAATGGAAAGTGGGAAAATGGGAAAAATGGGGGTAACGGGAGAAATAAGAGAAGCAAGAAAAACAGAAAACCCCTCAAGCCCTTTAATCCCTTTCGCTTCACCTTTTGATATTGAGAAATTGAAATTTTATCCATTGGACGAAAACTTGCCACCAGTTGTGCAATTGAAATTGCGTTGCAAAGAATTGAATTTTCTTTTGCATAAACTTCAGCAAGCGTTGTTGGAAAAAATGGAGCAAGAAAGAACTTTGCCAGTCAAAGACAAGCTCAAAATTTCCACAAAACAAATAAGTGATAGTGATGTTGAATATGCAAAAATACTGGAGAATTTGGGCTTGGAAAAGTTGGAAAATGGGGAAGTTGTGAAAAGGCAAAAATAGTTTTTTTAAAGTCGTATTATTTTTGGTTTCTGTACAGTTGAAAAAATACAAAACAAAAAATCGGAGCTTGGCTCCGATTTTTTGTGGTTTGATTTGAAAAATTTTAATTTTGAATCAGTGCAAGCAGTTCATCGCGTTTTTGCTGCATAAGTTCTTTGGTTCTCGCTTCTACGGTTAAGCGCAGGAGCGGTTCGGTGTTTGAAGACCGGACATTGAACCAGAAATCAGGATATTCAATTGAAATTCCATCGAGGTCGTTTTGAATTCCATCTGCGTATGTTTGTTTGATTTGTTGGATTTTGCCTGCGCCATTTTCCACGCGCGAGTTTATTTCGCCAGAGTGAAAATATTTCTCATAAGCTTTGGCATACTGCGCAAAAGAAACATTGCTTCTCGAAAGTTCTTCCAAAATTTTCAAAGTTACGATGACAGGAACTTCATAGCAGCCCTCTGGCATATTGAGAAAAAAATGTCCCGATGATTCTCCAGCAAAAATGGCATTTTCCTTGATAGCTTGCTCTTTGATGAGGGAATGTCCAACTTTGGTGACAATCGGCACGCCACCATTTTCGACGATCGTGTCACGGGTTATTTTACCTGGGCGGATATCATAGGCAATTTTTGCGCCTAGGTTTTCGGTCAAAAATATTTTGCACAAAATCGCGCGCGTGATGCCTGGATCCAAGGCTACGCCTTGATTGTCTACGAAGAAGATACGGTCTCCGTCTCCATCAGTTGAAATTCCTAAATCAGCCTTTTCTATTAGAACCCTTTCGCATAAGTCCGCCACATTTTCTTTTTTAAATGGATCAGCTTCGTGAGCCGGAAAGGTGCCATCTAAATTCCAATTCATTTTTACGATATCTAGTGAAGGTAAGTGTTTAAAAAGTTCATCAAAATATTGAGCGCCCATTGAGTTGGCTGGGTCAATAACTATTTTAAAATTCTTTATTTTAGCCAGATTGGAATATGCCAAGTCATGTTTAATTTGATCTGCTAGGACACCTTCTTTGGTAGTGATTTTACCTGGGGTGGAATTTTTGGAAAAATTATTTTCAATTACCAAATCTCGCAAAACAAAAATGCCAGAATCTTTACTGATTGGCAAGGCTCTTTCTCGCACTAATTTAAAACCATTGTATTCTTTTGGATTGTGGGAAGCGGAAACTAGAATCCCGCCATCATATCTATATTGAGCAACGGCGAAATAAAAAGTTGGAGTTGAAGTTAAGCCGATATCAATAACATTAACACCTCCATCGCAAAGTCCTGCTACGAGTCTTTCTTTCAGTGATTGAGAGGAAAGGCGCATATCGCAACCCACAACAATCTGGAGTTCTTTTTTCTCTGGCATTTCTCCTCGTCTTAGTTGACTATAGGCCAAGCCAAGGCGATAGGCCATTTCTTCGTCAAAATCGGTGCCATAAATTCCGCGAATATCATAAGCCTTGAAAATGCCGGGGTTAATTTCCATATTTTTTTCTAAAATAATTATTAGTAACTAGGCGTTGGAGGCTCAACCTCCCTTATGGAGGTTGAGCCTCCACCAAGCTGACATCGATTTATTTAATTCAATTTATATTTTACCTTTAAATTCTAGCAAAAATCGGGCGTTTATTCAAGGTGGATGTTTTGTTGAAATTTGGTGAGTTCTTTTTTGAGCAGGGGATAATTGGTGAGGGTGGGGCTGGCCTTCAAAAGTTGCTCGGCTTTTTGGCGGGAAATTTCAATGAGTTTCACATTGCCGAGATGCTGCATGGCAATGTCTGGCAAGCCTGATTGGCGCACGCCGAGAAATTCGCCGGGGCCGCGTAATTTCAAATCGGCTTCGGCAATTTCAAAACCACTGTTGGTTTTTTCTAAGGCGGAAAGGCGAGCTTTTGATTTAACTGTGTTACTGCCAGTGAGCAAAAAACAATAAGATTGTTGATCACTGCGGCCGACACGCCCGCGAAATTGATGCAGTTGCGAAAGTCCAAATCGCTCCGCATCTTCAATAATGATGGTGGTGGCGTTGGGCACATCAATGCCGACTTCAACCACGGAAGTGGCCACAAGGATGTTATATTTTTTGTTTTTATAGTCCGCCATAACTTGTTCTTTTTCTTTGGCTTTAAGTTTGCCATGCAGGAGCCCCAGGGAAAGCTCGGGAAAAATATCGCGGGAAAGTCGCTCATGTTCAACAGTAGCTGCTTTGAGTTCAGCGAGTTTTTCGGACTCTTCAACCAAGGGGAAAATGATGAAAACTTGATGTCCCTTGGCAACTTCATTTCTCACGAAACTGTAAACCTCATTTCTTTTGCTGGGCGGAATGATTTTCGTGATGATGGGTTTGCGGCCCATGGGCATTTCATCAAGCAAGGATAAATCCAAATTGCCAAAATAGGCCATCGTCAAAGTGCGCGGAATCGGCGTGGCAGTCATGGTTAGCAGGTGAGGGATTTTGCTGGGCAAACCGTCATTAACGCTGGCAATTTCTTTTTGGAGGTAAGCGCGTTGGCCGACACCGAAGCGATGCTGTTCGTCAATCACAATGAGCGCCAAATTTTTGAAGCGCACCGCTTTTTGGATCAGGGCATGGGTGCCTATCAAAATATCTATACGGCCTTCTTTAATTTCAGCTAGCAGTTCATCTTTTGAGAGTGTTATTTTATTGGTGTTATCTAATTTTGAATTTTGAATTTTGAATTTTGAATTTATTTGGAAATTGGAAATTGGAAATTGGAAATTATTTATTTCTTTGTATGCATTAGTCAGTAAAGCTATCTTTATGTCGATATTTTTAAAAAGCTGGCAAAATGTCAGATAGTGTTGCCTGGCCAAAACTTCGGTGGGAGCCATGATGGCAACTTGAAAACCAGCCTTGGCGGTTTGCAGGGCAGCCAGCGCTGCGACGATGGTTTTGCCAGAGCCAACATCGCCATTGAGCAGGCGATTGGTGGGTTTGGTTTTCGCCAAATCTTGGAGAATTTCCAAAGAAGCTTTGCGCTGAGCGTTGGTAAGCTCAAATGGCAGAGAGGCCTTGAATTGCTCAATGTTTTTCTGGTTGAAAACAAGCGGCGCTGCAGACTCTTTGCTCCAACTTAGCTTGGCTCTCAAAGAAGCCAGTTGCACTGTCAGCATATTTTGAAAAGCAAATCTTTTTTGCGCCAACAAATATTGGTTTTCAGTTTGGGGAAAATGAATGTATTGCAAGGCAGTTTTCAAGGTTGGCAGATGAAGCTCGTCTAAAATAGTTTGAGGAATAGGATCGACAATTTCCCATTCCAATTTGAAAACAGTTTGGATTTGCCAACGGAGCCATTTGGAAGTCAACCCTTCGGTTTCACTGTAAATTGGCACGAGGCGCCCAGTGTTGGTGGGCTCGCGTGAAGAAAGTTCCCAGGCGGGATTGGAAAAAACAAAACCATTTTGGTCTTGCGAAACTTTGCCCGAAAGTCGCACGCCTTTGCCGACCACCAAACTGTCACTGACATAAGGTTGATTGAACCACAGCGCTTTGACGCAGCCAGTGTCATCGCAAATTTGGCACTGGGTAATCAGCATTTTTTTCTTCCAAGTTCTGATCAGTTTGCTTTCGGAAATTTGCCCCATCACCGTGGCGGTTTGCCCGGCGACCAAATTTTCAATTTCCACGCGCTCGCTGTAGTCTTCATAGCGAAAAGGGAAATGAAAAAGCAAATCGCCCACGGTGGTGACATTGATTTTTTTCAAAATTTCCGCATATTTTTGACTCACCCGCGGAAGGGCTTGGATTTTGGTGTTGAGGATGTCCATAGCTTTATTATACAGCTTAACGCTAAAACAAAAAACACCCCCGAAAAATTGGGGGTGTTTTTTGTAATAAGTGGTGTCCTTGGCAGGAATCGGCCGCGACTAAATTTTTGCCGTCGCAAAAATTTGTCTGGCCACCGCCTCGCATTTTTGTCTGCTGACAAAAATTGCTCCGGCGTTCGATTCCTGATGTGAGTGAAATTGTTCACTCACTCCAAGCACACAAAAACCCACCTTTTGGTGGGCTATTTTTGTGTCCTTGGCAGGAATCGAACCTGCGACCTTCTGGACCGCAACCAGACGCTCTATCCAC
>JBAXHR010000087.1:0-4814 GCA_037138835.1 Candidatus Moraniibacteriota bacterium
TTTGTGCGCGGTGAAAAACATTTGGCCTTCAGCGCTGTCCGCTTTGTAGCCAATGAAATCATTGCTGTTTTTGTATTTTTCAATTTCTTGAGCAATTTTCTGGTAAACATTTTTGAGCTGACTGCCAAAAAACGAGGTGCCGAGTTTCAAAATGATTTGTTGACTGAGATGTTCTTTCTTTTTTGGAGTGTACATATATGAAGCGTATTGTCCAAATAGTCCTGAGCCCGTGTGCATCAAGAAAACATATTGACCATTTTTGAGGCCAAATTTTTCCGCAAGCTCTGGATTTTTCAGCTCCGTGATTTTCATCAAATCCAAAAAGTGATTGCCGGCGGCGCCCAAGATGCCGAGGCGATATTTGCCAATGTGAAAAAAAAGTTTTGGCACGGCGTTGAGCAAGTCTTGGTCGGTGACTTTTTCATTGCGGAAAAAATTGCCATTGGCAAAAGCGTTTTCAATTTCATTTTTGGTGCGTGAACCAAAATGTTTGCGCAGGGGAGCGATGCCTTCTTTGCAAACATCCAGTGCCAAGCGAAAAGAAATTGGCGTGCCGAGATATTTTTTGGTTGGGATTACTTTGACCAATTCTTGAAAGAGTTGCTCAAGTTGCTCAGGAGTGGCGCTCTCCTCATTCAAATCAGTTTTGAGCAGCCGCATCCCGCAGTTGGGAGCGGTGTCGTTGACTTGGGGCAGGAAATCATTGTGCGTGGCAATCACACTGCCAGTCGGGGTCTTGCGACCTTTTTTGGAATGGACATCGCTCATCGAAGCCACATGATGAAAAAGGCGCTCGTCGCTGGATATGTCTTCCAATTTGGCGAGGGTTTCTTCGTTTGGAAGCAGTTCATCCGAGCCATGCAAAATGGTCGGAACTTTCATTTTTGCAGTTTTGAGCTCTTTTTTGTTTGGGGATAATGATTCTATTTGATAGGTCATATAGATTTTAATTTAAAATTTTAAATTTTAAATTTGAAATCAATTTCAAATGATTGAATGATAAATTTTTTAAAATTAAAACATTTCGTCATTCATTTCAAATTTTAAATTTCAAATTAAAAATTTTTCCTCACTTAATTTCAGGAAGCATATTGAAATAGCTTTGTCATGATAGCAAATGGTGGTACGCCTGCTCATATTGTTTGGCGACCTCGCGAATACCAAAATTGGCGGTGGCATACTGCTTCGCTGTTTCTCCTATTTTGGCACATTTTTTGGGATTTTCAAAGAGGTCAAGGATAGCCTCCAAGAGCTCATTTTCCTTGGTTGGATCAATCATCACAGCATTTTTGTTGGAGGAAAATTCTTGCAAAATTGGCAAGTTGGAAATGATGACAGGTTTGGCGCAAGCCATCGCTTCAATGACCACCAGTGGCACATCGAATTTCCCCTTCATATCGCGGGCAGGAAAAATGACCACATCAGAGAGATTGTAAATTTTTGGCATCTCGCCAAAAGTGTCAGTGAAAACAACTTTGTCAAGAACCCCAGCTTTTTTCAGGGTTTCGACAACCTGCGCTTTTTTGAGGGCGTCTTTTTCGTTTTTGAGGCGGTTGGCGAAAATGAATTTGGCGTTGGGAATTTTTTCAAAAAGTTTTGGCAGCATAGAAGCGATGTCGTCGGTAGCGCCCAAGCGTGTGTATTCTCCGGGATAGGAAATGACAAAATCAGTTTGCGCAATGCCAAACATTTCCATGGCATGTAAATTTTTTGGAGCAGGGCAGTAGTTTTGCAAATTAATGCCAGGATAAACTCGCATCACATTTTTCAAACCAAGTTTGGTCAGTTTGTTTTTGGCGTAGTCAGAATAAGTCACGATCAAATCAGCAAAGAGAATTTTTTTGAAATCTTTGTCAGCAAAAAGATCTTCGCGCAGGGTTGCCACGGTTTGAACAGTTTTGACACTTGGTCTGGTCAGAAAAAGTTTGAAACCCAAAGCGTTGAGTTTGTTGGGGGTCAGCATAAAATGCACAAGGTCAAAGTTTTTGATCAAGGGAATGAGCTTCAAGAGCCTTGCCTGCTGGTCAAGCTTGAGGTTTGGATGGTTGCTGGTGTAGATGGGAATTTGCTGGATATGTTTTGGCAGGGCCTCAATTTTGCCAGGCGTTAGTACGCTGAACTCAAAACCTTTGGCGTCTTTGGCAAGGTTGTAAGCAAAAATTTTGGAAGCTTCGTCCCACGGCGGAGCAATAGGGCGGGTGATAAGGAGGATTTTTTTCATAAAATTGATTGAGAAATTTTTAATTTGAAATTTTTAATTTGAAATCAAATCCCAATTGTTTAAATTTTTAAATTCTTAAACTTTTTGAGTCGATATTAAATTGATCTTTTTGCTAATTTTTGAATTTTAGCATTTAATATTGATTAAAAATTTCAAATTTCAAATTAAAAATTCTTGTATATTTCCTTGGCCTTGCCTTCGCTGGTCACACTGATGATGATTTTTTTGTTGGCGATATCGGCAGGGGAGGTGGTGATTTTCTTGGTAGTGCCAAGTGCAATAGTTTCGTCGCCTTGCTCGAGCACTGTTTTGCCTGACGATACTTGCCAGTGAAATTGCTGACTTTTGGAGTGGTTTTCGATTTTGAAATTCAGGGAGTTGTTTTGAACATTCTCAAAATAAAGCATCCAGACATTTTGTTTGTTGATGTCGGCTTTATTTCTTTCAACCACGGAGAGGAAAATACTGCTGATTAATAGCATGAAGATGGTGGCAAAGATAATGAGTTTTTGATTCATAAATTATTTGTGCTTATAAAATATCGCAATATCCTCGGCGGTGTAAACTTGCCAGAAATTATTGAGGCGTTGGAACTGCGCTGCATCATTGTTGGGATTGAGCATCACGAAATTTGTGCCGGTGCCGGCAAAACATGCTTGGGCTTCTTCACTGCTTGGCAGTGAAATCATATTGTTGGTACATTGTTCGCGCAACTTCGTTTCATCTTGGTAGCGTTTGAAATAGCCTCGAGAAAAAGGGAAATTGTAATCGCGCATAAAAAATAATTTAATCCAGGAATCTCCGGATAAATAGTTGTGGTCTTTGACGATGACATCTTTGGCATCAATTTGGTTGGCAAGATATTGGGAGGCATTGTAAGTTTGCAGGGGAGCTTTGGAACTGTTGCCAGCATTTAGCGCCATGGAATTTTCCACAAAACCGTCAGTTGCAAAAAAAGTAACAAGCATAAAAAAACAAGCAAAAAGTAATGGTTGTTTGAGGTAGTTTTTTTCTGGTTGCTTGGTTTTGATTTTTTCAAAAATAACTACGAAGCCATAAGCGGCGGCCAGGGCGCTTGGAAAAATGATATAGCTGGCAATGCGATCAGAAGGGATGTCCAAGAAAAGCCAAGCTGGACGCAATGACATAATCACAAGTGAAACTATCCAACCCAACAAAAAGGCTCGGCTATAGCTGTTGATTTTCTTGGCCAGTAGCAGGATGATGATTGCGACAAATGCCAAGGCAAAACGAGCTTCACCGGCAGTTGTTTTGAGTTGAGTGAGAGTGAGCCCTGCACGACTGGCCTTGCTCGGCGCGCCAACAGCAGTGTCGATAGCTTTGGGGTTTAAATAGGTCGGAGTGTAAATAAGAAAAACAAAAATTGCGCTCACGGCTAGCATCAACAAAGTTGAAGGTGAGAAGATGATTTTCAACCATTGTTGAAAATGTGGTTTCAAATTTTTTCGATTAAGAATGATGAAAAACGCCAAGGAAAAAAGGGCAATAAAGATGAACACGAAAGTGCTAAGATGATGAGTGTAAGCCAAGCCCAACGATGCAAAAATTGCCAAAGCGAAATAAACAGCCTGCTTTTGGATGAAAGCTTTGACAAGCAAAAGCAACACAATAGGAATCAACAAATTCCCAATCGTGTTGCCAATCACGCCGCCACTGACAAATTTGGCTTGGGGTGAAGCCAGGGCGTAAAGTGGTCCAATTAGAAAAAGAGTTGCAATGGAAATCAAATTTCCGTTTTTTTGATCTTTGAAAAACTCCTGCGCCACCACAAACATTGCTAGCACTGATATGATGTTTATCAAGAAAAGCACCAAAATTGGAAAAGCGGAAATGATTTCTTGGCCTGAAATAAGGGCAATGGTGGCAAAAATCAAATGCTCACCAATGATAAAATCCGCAATGGGAGCGGGTTGGCTAATGGTGTTGTCTGGGAGAATGTCAACTTTTTCATAAACAGGAAGCTCGCCAGTGGCAACAATGGCTTGCGTCCAATACATGTGATGTCCCATATCCGTGGAGGTTGGAAAAATCACATCTTGCAGATAAATAGTTTTGATAAAAATGGTTAGCAAAATCAAAATAAGCACCAGAACAGTTGATTTTTGAGGAAAATTTTCCACTGGATGAGCAACGGCGAGTTCTGGATTTTTCAGCGCATAAAAAGCATGACCAACTGCGCAAAGACCCGCGAAGATTGCCAGTCCAACAAGGATGGTGCCACGATTGATTTGCAAGCCTGATTTGCCAATTAGGATGATGATAAAATTGACCAAAGTGATGCTCAAACCAAAAGAAAGCACGAATTTTTCCAAGGCGGAAAATTTTTCTCTCATCCCAAGTGCCAAAAATAGCAAATATCCCGGCACAAAAAGCACTAGGGTGATGGTTGCATAAAAAATGAATTGAGAAAAGATGAAGGAAAGCATTTGTATTTAATTACTCTACGAATTATTTATCTGCATAATGCAAAAATATTTTAGGTCATTGATTCTAGATTCTAGAATTTTTTACATCCCTGCATTTTGATTTGCACCATTGCGAAGTGCGTAGGCAAAAAACGAGCGATGAGCGT
>JBAXHR010000088.1:0-4784 GCA_037138835.1 Candidatus Moraniibacteriota bacterium
ATCATCGCCCTCGGCAACCCTGGCAAACAATATGAAAACACGCGGCACAATGCAGGTTTTTTGGTGTTGGACGAAATTCAAAAAAACTTGGACTTCCCTGCTTTTGAATTGAATGCAAAATTTGGCGCCCTTGTTTGCGAAAAAAATCTTGGCGGCGAAAAAATCATACTTGCCAAACCGCAAAGCTTCATGAACCGCAGTGGCGAAGTGGTCAAAAAAATGTTGGACTTTTTCAAAATTCCCAAAGAAAATTTGACCGTGCTTCATGATGACTTGGATCTCGAATTGGGCAAATTCAAAATTTCGCTCGACGCTTCCGCCGGTGGCCACAATGGCGCGCAAAATATTATTGATAATCTCAACACGCAGCAATTCAAAAGAATCCGCCTTGGCATCGAAGGAGCTGAAAAGAAAAAAACCCGCCTCATTTCCGGCGAAGCTTTTGTCCTGCAAAATTTTTCAAATGAGGAGCTGGAGATAATTAAAAAATTAGCAGAAGAAATAAAAAATGAAATATCTTAATGCCCTTTTCACCATCGATGGTGTCGGCAATCAAAAAATTTCGCTGCTCCTCAATCATTTTGAAACTGCTGAGCAGGCTTGGCAAGCTAGTGCTAGTGAACTGGTTGAGGCAGGACTGCTTCCAAAGCTGGCTGATTTAATTGTGGAAAAAAGAAAAACCATTGACCCTGAAAAACTTTGGCAAGTTTTGCAAAAAGAAAATATTACCCTTCTCACGATTAAAGACCAAGAATATCCAGAATTACTCAAGCAAATTTCCGCCCCGCCCTATTTGCTTTATGCCAAAGGCAACTTGGAATGCTTGAAAATGCCGATGATTTCCATTGTTGGCTCGCGCAAATTCACTGCCTATGGCAGACAGATGACCACCAATTTTGCCAAAGAGCTTGTGCATGCTGGTTTCTGCGTGGTTAGCGGTTTGGCGTTGGGCATTGATGCCATCGCCCACGACGGCGCCCTTGATGCGGGTGGCAAAACCATTGCGGTGCTGGGCGACAGCTTGGATGACATCAACATTTATCCGCGCAACAATTTTGGCTTGGCACAAGAAATCATCGCCAAAGGCGGACTGCTCCTGAGTGAATTTCCCGTGCCAACTCCCGCAATGGTGGGAAATTTTCCGATGCGCAATCGCATTGTGGCTGGACTTTCTTATGGCACACTCATCACGGAAGCGGCCGAAAAAAGTGGTAGCCTCATCACGGCCAATTTAGCCTTGGAATTTAACCGCGAAGTTTTTGCCGTGCCAGGAAACATTTCCTCACCTCAATCTGAAGGCACAAACAATTTGATCAAAAAAGGCGCCAAAATGACCACCAGCATCAATGATATTCTGGAAGAACTCCGCCCTCAAATGAGCGCGCCAGCGCCCAAGGCAGCACTTGAAATAGAGCTCAATGAAGAAGAAAAAGCAGTCATCCATGTCTTGTCCACCGAGCCGACCCACATTGACACAATCTGTAAACAAACTAAACTAGGAACATCGACCATTTCGGGAATTTTGGTAATGCTCGAAATCAAAGGCGCTGTCAAGAATATTGGAGGACAGAACTATATCAAATGCTAATGGTCGCTAATTTATAAACGAATGAATGCAAATGTTGAAATAATATTCCCTGAGTTAAGCTATAAGCTTGTTGGCATTTTGTTTAAAGTGCATAGTGAGCTAGGAAATGGATATCAAGAAAAACATTACCAGCGTGCGATAGAAATAGAATTAGCAAAAGAGAAGCTAAAATTCAAAAGAGAGCTTCCAGTTGAAATTATTTATGAAGGAAATAGTATTGGAAAATATTTTTTAGACTTTTTAATAGAAGATAAAATTATTTTGGAACTCAAAGCAGCCAACAGTTTCAGAACTGCAGATTTCAAACAAATCACAGCTTATTTGCAAAAAATGAATCTAAAATTAGGAATTCTGGCAAATTTCAAAACGGAAAAGTTAACTTATAAAAGAATCTTGAATTCCAAAGCATATTCGCATTAATTTGGCATTCATAATTCGCAACCATTCGCATATGAAGTTAATCATCGTCGAATCTCCTACCAAAGCAAAAACAATTTCAAAATTTCTGGGCAAAGGCTTTTCGGTGAAGTCTTCCTTTGGTCATGTGCGCGATTTGCCGAAGAGTGATATGGGCGTGGACATTGAAAAAGATTTTGCCCCGCATTACATCACTCCCCTCAAAGCCCGACCAAAAGTTACCGAACTCAAACAAGCCGCGGAAAAAGCCACCGAGGTCATTCTGGCATCTGACGAAGACCGTGAAGGAGAAGCAATTTCTTGGCATTTGGTGGAAGCGCTTGGCTTGGAAAAGAAAAACAAAAAACCTTACAGCCGAATTGTTTTTCACGAAATCACCAAAACTGCCATTGAGCATGCCCTTGCCAATCCGCGCACAATTGATTTGAATTTGGTTGACGCCCAGCAGGCTCGCCGTGTGTTGGATCGCTTGGTGGGTTATGAACTCTCCCCTTTTCTTTGGAAAAAAATCAGGCGTGGCCTGAGTGCTGGACGCGTGCAATCAGTGGCACTGCGTTTGATTGCGGAAAGAGAACGCGAAATTGAAAAATTTGCCAAAGAAGAGTTTTGGACAATTGGCGCCAAGTTTAAAAAGGCTGACGAGGCTTTGGAATTTGAAGCCAATTTGCTCGAAGTTGGCGGCGAAAAAATTGACCAATCCATCACCTTGCAACTTTTTGCGGGCGATTATAAAACCAAAAAAACCAACCTGACTTCCAAAGAAAAAGCCCGCGCTATTGAAACTGATTTGAAAAAAGCGCAGTATTGCGTGTTGGATTTGGTTGAAAAAGAAACCATGCGCACTCCGCCTGCTCCACTGACGACTTCAACTTTGCAACAAGCAGCCATTTCCAGTCTGGGTTGGAGCGCCAAACAAACAATGATGACTGCCCAAAAACTTTATGAGCTTGGGCACATCACCTATATGCGAACTGACAGCTTGAATCTTTCTTTGGAATCATTGATCGCTTGTCAGAAAACCATCACCAAGCAGTTTGGCAGCCAGTATGCACTGGAAAGTCCGCGCTATTTCAAAAATAAATCCAAATCCGCCCAAGAAGCTCACGAAGCGATCCGTCCAACTTTCCCCAATATTTTGCCCAAAGAATTGGAAGCATCCCTTGACCCAGGACAATACAAACTTTATCGTTTGATTTGGAATCGCACTTTGGCTTGCCAAATGCAAAACGCCCGCCTCAATTCCGTCAAAGTTGACATCGCCGCCAAAGCCAGCAAAAATGAATACTTGCTGCGTGCCAATGGTTCAACCATCATCTTTGATGGCTTTCTGAAAGTTTATGGCGAAAAAAGCAAAACCAGCGAAACCTTTTTGCCAAACTTGAAAATTGCCGACCCGCTTGAATTGGTGGAACTTTTGAGTTTGCAAAAATTCACTCAAGCCCCACCTCGTTACAATGAAGCTGGGCTGGTGAAAGTGATGGAAGAAAATGGCATCGGTCGCCCTTCCACCTACGCACCCACCATTTCAACAGTCATCGAACGCAAATACATCGACAAAAACGAAGAAAAAAGATTGTACCCTTTGGAAATTGGGCTGCTGGTCAATGATTTGCTGGTTGAGCATTTTCCTGAAATTGTTGGCATTGAATTTACAGCCACGATTGAAAAAGATTTTGACGAAATCGCTGAAGGTCACAAAGGCTGGGTGCCAGTTATCCGTGCCTTTTATGAACCTTTTCACAAAAATTTGGAGTCCAAAACTGAAACGGTCAAAAAAGAAGAGGAGAAGCTGGGTCGCCAGTGTCCTTTGGATGGTGGCGAACTCGTGCTCAAGTTTGGACGCTTCGGCAAATTCATTGCTTGCTCAAATTATCCAACTTGCAAATACACTGAAAAAACTGAAACTGAAAAGAAGGAAGACGAAGAAAATTCTGGCATCGTTTGCGACAAATGTGGCGCGCCGATGGTCGTCAAACGCGGTCGTTTCGGTGCTTTCTTGGGTTGTTCAAAATATCCCGAGTGCAAAAACATCATGAACATTGAGCAAAAAACTGGGCTTAAATGTCCCAAGTGCCAAGTTGGTGATGTGATTGCGCGCAAATCCAAAAAGGGGAAAATGTTTTATGGTTGCAACAAATATCCTGCCTGTGATTTTGTAATGTGGAACAAACCTACGGGCGAGCTTTGCCCGCAATGCTCCCAACCCTTAGCCTTTGCCGCCAAAGGCAAAATCGCCTGCTCCAGCAAAGAATGTGGCTTCACCAAGGAAGCAGTAGAGTAAAAAAATTCAAAAACCATCTTAAAAATTCAGCCTCACTTGGTGCTGATTTTTTTGGTCTAAAACAACACTTACACTGAATCAATTAAATCAATGCAAGTTACAAGGAGGCTTAGCCTTACTGCAGGAGCAGGTTTGCCTGTCAGCCTTTGGCTGGTAACCTGCTCCGCATTGTTTGCAGGTGATATATTTCAGATCGTAAAATCCAAGGTTCAAGTTAAAAACTTGAACCTGCGATAAACTGACACTTGCTTTGATACTCGAAAGTATCAAAGTGAATGTCACCAAAGTTTTGGAAGCTAATACTAAATCAATTAAATTACTGGTGGTTGCAAGGAGGTCGAGCCTCCCTAATGGAGGCTCGACCTCCAACGATTATCTACCACTAATTAAGTTACTTTAGTATAAAAAGTTGTTACGCAGCAAGCTATGTAACAAAAATTACAGGGTTAATTAAAAATATGTAAGGATAAAAATGTCATTTTAGGGTATAGTAAAAGG
>JBAXHR010000089.1:0-4709 GCA_037138835.1 Candidatus Moraniibacteriota bacterium
AAAAACGCCTAGTGGCGAAATTAGAAAAGTGTTCGGATTGAGCCCGTCGGGTAGGTAATTTTTTATAGTTCAATTATACAACGCAGTTGTTTCAGCGTCAAATTCATTTTTCTTGGCTTGTTTGGGGAAATTTGGAAAAATCTTGGCTGGCTTGAATTGTCGGTTGTTTGGTGATAGGATGGAGATATAATCAGTTTGCAAATGGCTTATGAAAAAGGTAATTTGTATTGACCGGGACAAAAATCAGCATGAAGTTGCTGTTGAAAAATTGGAAATGCGTCCTTCGATTTATGGAGTGATTGTTAAAGATGGCGCTCTTTTGCTTTCAAAGCAGTGGGATGGCTACGATTTTCCTGGGGGAGGCATCAAACTTGGCGAAAATTTCAAAGATGCCTTGATTCGTGAAGTGAAAGAGGAGACTGGCTTGGAAGTTGAAATTGGGAAAATTGTGACTTGTGAGAATTCTTTTTTCAAAACTTTGAAAGGTCGTCATTTACATTCTATTTTGCTTTATTATACCTGCGAGGTTGTTGGTGGTGAGCTTTCGATTGATAATATTGATGAGCATGAAAAGGAATATATTACAATGCCGCAGTGGATTTCACTTGAAGATATTGAAAAAATAAAATTCTATAATTCCGTGGATAGCGTTGAAATTATTAAGTCAGCTTTAAAAGTTTAAATAAAAAAATATATGCTTGACATCAAATTTATCAGGGAAAATGCGCAGTTAATTAAAGAAGCGGCAAAAAACAAGAACATTGTGTTGGATTTGAATTTGCTCTTGGAATTGGACAAGCAATATCTGGTTGGGCTGCAAGAAATTGAAAATTTGCAAGCGGAGAAAAACAAACTTAACGCTTTGATTCCCAGCGCGCAAGGCGAGGAGAAAGTTGCAATTTTACAGCAAGGAAAAACCATCAAGGAGAAATTAGCCTTGGCAGAGCCGGCGCAACAAAAAATCAAAGAGCGACTTGAAGCTTTGCTGGTCAGTGTGCCAAATCTCATTTCGCAAGACACGCCAATTGGGAAAAGCGAGGATGAAAATGCGGTGATTCGAAAAGTTGGCAAGCCGACGAAATTCGATTTTGAACCTAAGGATCACATGGATTTGGGAGAAGCCTTAGGGATTATTGATATGAAAACCGCGGTAAATGTTTCAGGGGCGCGATTTGCCTATTTGTTGGGCGAAGCGGCTATGCTTCAATTTGCTTTAGTGCAATTTGTCATCAATACCTTGAGCGATGAAAAAATCGTGGCGCAGTTGGCTGAAAAAGTTGGTAATCCATCAAGCAAGCCCTTTACTTTTGTGGTGCCACCTGTAATGGTGCGGTCAGAAATCATGAAAAAAATGGATCGCTTTGATCCGGTGGACGATCGTTACTATTTCGAAGCGGATGATATGCTGTTGGTTGGTAGCGCCGAACATTCACTAGGACCAATCCAGATGAACAAAGTGGCACAGGAACAAGCTTTGCCAATTCGCTATCTCGGTTATTCCACGGCTTTTCGCCGCGAAGCTGGAACTTATGGCAAGGATACCAAGGGAATTTTGCGGGTGCATCAATTTGACAAGTTGGAAATGGAATCTTTTACTGCGCCTGAAAATGGTTTGGCAGAACAAAATTTGTTTGTGGCAATTCAAGAATATTTGTTGCAACAATTGGAAATTCCATATCAAGTTATTATTGCTTGTAGTGGGGATATGGGCAAAATTGACTATCGACATATTGATATAGAATGTTGGATTCCAAGTCAAAACAAATATCGCGAAACGCATACTTCGGATTACACCACCGACTTTCAAGCGCGGAGACTTAATGCGAAATATCGAAAAGAAAATGGTAGCGCAGAATTTTTGCATATGAATGACGCTACCGCCATCGCGATTGGACGCATGCTAATTGCAATTATCGAAAATTTCCAACAAGCTGACGGGTCAGTGGTAATTCCTGAGGCTTTGAGAAAATACATGCCGGGAGGAATTTCAATTATTTCGAAAAGATAATATATGAAGGGACTAATACTGTAATTTTTCAGCTGCGGTGACAGTGATACCTATAAATGTTACATTTATAGGTAGTCAACTACTGATTATTGTAAATATGTGATAAAATCCTTTATTGAAGCCAAATATCGTGAGCATATTCTTCTCGTCGGTTCAGTGTCTCTGACCTGCCTGTCCGCCTTTGGAGGAAACCGAAATGGTTCTGAGGATTCAAGAATAATATGGTTCAAGTCGGAGACATTGAACCAACTGCGGAGTTTCTCACTAAAAATTTGTTTTTAAATAGTGCAAGATAAATGCAAAAAATTATGAACCAAGAAAAAATTCAACAAGTGGAAGATGAGGTTAAGGCATTATTTCTGAGCAACCCTGATGAAGATTGGCAAGTTTTTTGGTTTTTGCATTTGAAATTTGTGATTGAAAAAGCCAAAGAGTTGACGGAAAAATATGGTGGCAATTTGGAGATTGTTTGGCTGGCAGCAATTTTGCATGATGTGACGCAACTGGAAAATCCAGAAGATCATCATCTTACTGGTGGTCAAAAGGCCTATGAAATGTTATTGGAAAAAGGTTTTGAAATTGAAATTGCAGAAAAAGTCAAAAATGTCATTTTGACGCATCGAGTCAATCAGTACAAGCCGGAAAATCTGGAGCAAAAGATTTTGGCCACTGCTGACGCGATGTCGCATTTTTCAACCGCTCATTATCTTTGGATGAGCCACATTATCAAAAAACCGTTTGGAAAATTGATAGAAAAATTCAGTGAGAAAACTGAGCGTGACTACGGTGAAAAAATATTTTTTGAAGATGAGCGAAAGCAAGTTGAAAAGCAATATGAAGTTTTAAAAGGTTGGTTTGAGTTTAAGTTGTAGAGAGATAATTTATTATGGATAATAATTTAAAAGAGTTCGAGGTTGACAATAATTAGCTAATTGGATATAATTGGATGTAGTTGATATATCCAAAAAATATGGCTAAAATAAAGCAAAAAGTCAATAATATTGCAAATAAGTTTTCAAAAAGATTTGAAAATATTCCTGCTGAATTGATTTCAAAAATTGGCAAAATTGATGAATTAAAAGGCAATTGGATAGCTGGTGCTAAACTGAGCACACAAGCGCTGGGTCGTCTTAAACGATCAGTTTTGATTACTTCAACTGGTGCTTCGACGCGCATTGAAGGCGCGGTGCTTTCTGATGAAGATATTGAAAAAGTGATGCGAGGCATTAATATTCAAAAATTTGCCGACCGCGATAAGCAGGAAGTCAGAGGATATTACGAACTCCTGGAAAATATTTTCAATTCTTGGGGAAGTTTGAAATTCAATGAGAGCTCAATCAAGCACTTTCACAAGGAGTTGTTGAAATATTCCGACAAAGATCAGGGGCATCTTGGTGAATATAAATTTGGTGAAAACAAAGTTGTCGCCTATGATAGTGCTGGCAAGGAAGTTGGAATAATTTTTAATCCAACCTCACCATACCTTACGCCAAAAGAAATGCTGGAACTTGTGGAGGAAACCAATTTTTTGCTTGCTGAAAAAAAATATCATCCACTGCTTGTCGTGGCTAATTTTTTGGTTGAGTTTTTGACAATCCATCCTTTTCAAGATGGGAACGGGCGAATTTCCAGGGTACTGACGAACCTGTTACTGCTTCAAAGTGGCTATTTATATATGCCATATGCTTCGCATGAAAAATTAATTGAAGACAATAAAACGCAGTATTATTTGGCGTTGAGAAGAAGTCAAAAAACTTTGCACACAAAGCAAGAAGATATTTCTCCGTGGTTGGATTTTTTCTTTTCAATTTTGCTTCAGCAAGCACAAATCGCGATTGAATTATTGTCAAAAGAAAATGTTGAAAAATTGTTGTCGGAAAAACAGCTTGTCGTTTGGAAATTTTTTGAGCAAGTTGAAACCGCTGGAACAGGTGAGATTGTTGCCAGCACAAATATCCCCAGGCCAACTGTCAAACAGGCGCTTGAGGTTTTGCTACGCTTGAAAAAAATAACAAGAATGGGACAGGGCAGGAGTGTGCGGTATAAAAAAGTTTTGAATTGAAAATAATTCTCTCAAAAAGTCGCAGGACAGGAAGTCATTAAAATAATTATCACAAGCTATGAAAATGAAAAGAAAATGCGCTAGTGTTTTGTTTGTGAATAACCAGCAAGAGGTTTTGTTGATGTTGCGAGACGATATTCCAAGCATTCCATTTCCCAATTGCTGGACACTGCCAGGTGGTCATGCCGAGATTGGCGAAACGGTTGAACAATGCGCGGTTAGGGAAATTCAAGAAGAAATAGAGTTGCAATTACAAGAGTTTGAATTTTTTAAAGTTGTTAAATATCAAGAAGAAGCAATTTATATTTTTTGGGAAAAAGCAAATTTTGAAATTGCGGACATAAACTTGCACGAAGGGCAGGCAATCCAATGGTTTTCTGAGCAGGAGATTTCTGAGCTTGAAGCTGAAAAATTCGCTTTTCATTTCAAAATATTGCTGTTGGACTTTTTCAAAGTAAAGCCTTTTGTTAAAGATGCTAAAGTATAATTATTTGTTGTTATAATTCTTATGAAAGCGACAATTATTGGAACTGGATTTTTGATGGATACTTCTTTTGATTATTCGCTGATGCAGGAATTGACTGGTGTGCACCCACTTTCAGTAAAGGAAAGTTTTGATAAATATGCTTAATTTTATTA
>JBAXHR010000090.1:0-4707 GCA_037138835.1 Candidatus Moraniibacteriota bacterium
TCATAATTATTTGCCAAAATTAATACTTGATAAGTCAAGTATAACTCAAGGATGTGGCGTGGTCAAATGTCAATTCATTAAAAAAAGCGTACACGATCTCGGGGTTAAATCCAAGAAAGCGTACGCCTACAAAACAAACATTGTGTCAACTTTCACTAACCTTTTGCATAGCCAACCTCATTTCTGAAGTTAAATAGCTCGCAAAAGAACAGAATTCGCTATCAGCTTCCAAAACTGGCAACAGTGTTCCCATGAGAACCTCAGTTTCAGCAAGCTGCTTAGCTATTTTATCGACACTACAAGAAGCAAGACAACGCAAATTGTGCAACCGATCACACAACTTAACGAGCACCAGCTTTGGTCCACGAGCCACCACCCGCTGGAAATATTCCTCGATGGTTTCCTTGCCTTTTGGTAATTTCGTAATAGCTCGTAGATCTTTAGCAATTTCCTCGCCAAAATTCCAACTAATTCGAAAAAACGAAAGCAAGTATGTGTCCTCTGGAACATCATGCAACAGAGAATCAATGGTTATTTGCGGATCACGACCATTAAGTTCATTAATGTAAATCCAAGCTGTTGCCTTTGGATGATCAAAGTAACGACTTCCATCATCCCTTATTTGCCCCCTATGCCCAAATTTAGACATAAAATAAGCAAATTGTATTTTTTCATATACCGTTGGATCAAGGGAGATTTCCAATGGAGCAAAAAAGAGCTCATACCCAGGAGGGCGATTTGCTATTAGATTATTAATCATGAACATCTCTTTAGTTGTTAAGGAAGACATCTATTACCCTCATAAAAGCAAGAAAAAGAGCTGGTGTCAACTCTTTTTCGTGGCTTTGAAATATTTTTGCTCTTAGATTTTTTCCCAAGGCAAGCCGGCTTTGCCAAAGTGGCCATAGGCAGCCGTGGCTTGGAAAATCGGCTGGCGCAGATTGAGGGTTTTGATGATAGCTTGCGGGCGAAAATCAAATTCTTTTTTGACAATTTCCGCCAAACTTTTTCCATTTTCATCCAGCGCCTCCACCATCAACGGCTCAGCTTTGCCGATGGCATAAGCCACAGAGACCAAGCACTCTTTCGCCAGTCCGCGCGCCACCATCTGTTTGGCGACGAAGCGCGCCATATAGGCGGCGCTGCGATCAACTTTCGTCGCATCCTTGCCAGAAAAAGCCCCGCCACCATGAGGCACCAAACCACAATAAGTGTCCACCATAATTTTGCGTCCCGTCAGCCCAGTATCAGCTTCAAAACCACCTTGTGCAAATTTGCCAGTTGGATTGATGAAAATTTCAATGCCAGTCAAATCTCCAATAACTGGCGCAATCGCGCCTGCGATAATTTGCTCACGAATTTGTTCATTGCTGACATCTTCACTATGTTGACAACTGACCAACACCGAAGAAATCTTGCCCTCATGCACACTGATTTGCGTTTTACCATCCGGACGCAGCCACGCAAAAGCTGGGTCATTTTTTCGAAGCTCTTCCAGTTTTTTTGCCAAAGCATGCACCTTCACCACTGCCTGTGGCATCATCTCCTCGGTTTCGTTGGTCGCGTAGCCATACATAATCCCTTGGTCGCCTGCGCCACCCGTGTCAACGCCTTGCGCAATTTCTGGTGATTGTTTGACCACTTTCACCAAAATTTCCAACTCCTGGTCATAGCCAATTTTTTTGTAAACATCCCTTGCTATCTGGGCAAAATCAACTTTGGCGTTGCTCGTGATTTCGCCACCAATGAGCAATGTGCCATGGCCGCCGAAAGTTTCCACTGCCACGCGACTCATTGGATCTTGACGCAAACATTCATCCAAAATTGCATCTGAAATTTGATCGCACACTTTGTCGGGGTGACCCGCAGTCACGCTTTCAACGGTGTAGGTTTTTGGTTTGTGAAACATAGATTTTAAATTTTAAAAATTAGTAAACAAAAAAACTCTTTCGCGAGAAAGAGATAGGCAGTGACCATTTATCTCTTCTCGCAAGCTTTGCAGCCATTGAGCTGGAAGGGGCACCTTCCCTTGAAAGTCATTCAAGGCGGTTGCCGGATGGGTCATCGAGCCAGCGCTCTACCATCACTCTGGATAAATTCTATTTGATTGTAAATTTATTGTAGCACAAATGTTAAAAAATATGCAAATTTCATTATTTTTTGAAAAAAAATTATATGACTATTCAATAGTCTTAGCGATAAAAATGGCTAAGAATAAAATCACCTAGCAGTTTGCTAATCACAACCACCGCAGTGGCCACCACCAAATGTTCAAACACTGAAGTGAAAGGATTTCTTTTTTTGAAAATCGCGATGAAATAGCTGATCGAAGAAATCAGCACAAAACCGAAAACCAAACAGGCTACCGCCGCAATTTTCAGAGGCAAGGTTGCCACCAGCAGCACAAAAACTGCCGACACCAAAAAACGCGACAGAAAATTGGTCAGCGATGAAAGCCAAACTTCACTGGCCTTCAAGCCTTCAGCTTCTTGATAAATGTGACTGCCCAGCGTGTCTGAAATGTTGTCCGCAATTGCAATGACCAACATGCTCCCGATGATATTGCCCTGCGCATTGCTGCTTGAAAACAACCCCGCGATAATGCCCAAGTTGGTGATGATTGCCGCCGAGCTCCCAAACAAAAATTTGTTCTTGCCCGCTTGAAAAGTTTCCTTCTTGATTTGTTTCATTGGATATTTTTTAAAAGATATAACTTTTCTATTATCTAGCAAAGTGAGTGAAATGAAAATACTTTTTCATTTCCGAACGAGCGACGATAACAAAAGAATTAATACTTCTTTTATTTTAACACAGAAAAATTCATCAGCCTATGCCTCAAGCTTGTTTGGCACATCGCGGAACTTTTCGATTTTGTAAACATTCGTGCTTTCCAGCCGAAGCACCACTTCGCCATATTTTTGCATAATCTCCTCAAAAAGTTTGCGCAGTTTTTCGCGACTTTCAATTTCAACATCCAGCAAAGAAATTACAAACCAAATAAAAAAGGCCTCGAAATTCTTCCAAGGCCCTACAATGATGTGTGGATCAATTTTTATTCAAAGATTTCATCCAGATCATCTGGATAAAAAGAAACATCAAATCCTCTTTGGACACCTATCTTTTTCCACACGAGATAGAGTGTCTTAGTGCACTCCATGTTTTCCCTATGAACCTCTTTCCTTCTTTCAATAAACCAATCTACAAAAATCTCTCTTATTTCGATTCCTGGGTCTGGATTTACAAACGATCTTCCCTCGAAAATATCCTCAAAATACCACCAAAAAGACTTCTCCTCTATGCCTACATATCTTACCCAGTAAGCCAAGCAAATTTCTAAATAGCATTGGCGGAAGTCGGATTCTCTAGATAATCGATTTAAAACAGATTCCATACTACTCATGTAATACGGTAGATTATTTGAGGTAAAGAGATATGATAAATGCTGGTAAAGATGTTTCTCATATATCTCCGTTAAAGTTGGCTTTTTCATGACTTTAATTTTTTAAGTTTTTTTCAGAAAAAAATAGACATTTTGCTGAACCACTAAAGGTCGATGAACTGAAATCGCCAACCAAGACCCACCACCCATAAAGCTGTGTGTCTGGATGCCATATCCAAATAATGTGATATGCAATTCCGAATACATCCTTTACATAAAATATATTCCGATATTTCTTGGAAAGCTTACCTCTCCATAACAAGAACAGCATATCGTAAAAGCTTATTTGCCCAAGCTTCTCATGAATCTCCCTCTCTGGCGTACTATGCACAATCTTTCCATAATAAAGTCGCTTACTATGGGAAGAGCTATCTTCCTGTAAAAAATTTTCAGGAAAACCCTTGGCGAGCTTATCACTAACTGTCATTTTCCCAACTTCACTACAGCGTTGGCTAGGAGAAGTATGAAATTTGAAAACTTCACTAGCCCATTGCAAAAATTTTGGATCTGACGGCGTCACATCCACGAACCCAACAGTTTCATATTTCATATAACGCCTCTTGCTTTTTTAGTGTTGTCAAATAACGGTAATTTAAGAGAACTCCGTAGCATACACCCATCCTTAAATTTTGTCAACTATTTTAGACGACAATATTTGCTTTCTTGGGAAAAGTGTGCTAAAATAGCCTTACAGCAATGAAAAATCAAACCCTCAACCAACTTCAAGAGCTCAATCTTTCGCCCAATGAAGCCAAAGTTTATCTGGCCTTGATTGAAAGCGGGCTGACTTCGGCTGGCGAAATCATCAAAAAAACCCGCCTGCATCGCAGCGTGGTTTATGAAACTTTCGACAAATTACTTGAAAGAAAACTCATCACCAAAATCACCAAACAACATATTGCCCACTTTCAAGCGCTTGAACCCGATCGTCTTTTGCAAAATATTCATCGCCAAGCTTCCATCGCTGAAAGCCTCATTGGCGACCTCAAAAAACTTGCCAAAACAAATGATTCCGAAATCACGGTCTATGAAGGAGCAGAATCATATCGTCGCTTCTGGCTCGAATCAATGGAGAGAATGCCAAAAGGATCAACTGACTTTGTGGCTGGCTCAGTCGGCAAAGGCTGGTATGACATTATCGGTGAAAAAGCCCTGCAAGAATATTTCAAGATTGCCAAAAAAAGAAATATCGGCTGGAAGATGATTGTGTTTGACAAAGAAGACTATGAAAAAACTTTTCTAAGCAACTATCCAGGTTTCCACTGGAG